>CAYFIF010000104.1:0-6451 GCA_964343085.1 uncultured bacterium
TGATGTATATTTATCTGAAGGGTTTTTTACTGATGCATTCGAAGCATATTTGAGCCTAAGAAAATCTTTGAAAGATACAGTTAATGTTAATTTAACTGATAGTAGGATAATTAGCTGTATTTCAAATAAGATAAATCCAATCGAATTAGAAGGGATGCTTTTTACCGAAGAAAATAAAATAAATAAAATAATAATTAATTTAGGGCGTGCTTATATCTCATGGATAGATGGGAATAAAAGAGATCTAAGTTTGGCATTAAATGGAATTGATAATCGAATTGTGCCCTCTACATTTTTGGGATTATATGAATCACTAGTTAACGCATCAGAGCGAAAATTAAAAAATCAAACGACAGTAGCTTTAGTTTTATCAATATCAGGGTTAGATTCCAGAAAGGGTATTTCTTACATAACTGGTTTATCAGATTATTTATATGATAATCAAAATAAGAGTTTTGTCCGTTTTGAGCTTTTTGATACCAAAAGTGATGACATAGAGGCGTTTAAAATATTTAAAACTATTTCTGCAAGAAAAGAAATTTGCGCAATTTTAGGTCCTTTAAATGATAATCAAATATTAATTGCTGCAGGATTAGTATCATCAATACCAATTTTAGTACCTAAATCTGATTTGATTGGACTCTCTGAAGAATCAAGCAATTTATATTTTCTATCTCCTTCAGGAAAAACTTTGGCAAAGAGAACTGTTCAATTGCTTGTTGAAGAAATGGGGTTGAATAGATTTGGGATTTTATCACCTGGTGATGGATTATCATTCAAAATGAGTAAATATTTTATTGAAGGATTGAACTACAAAGGGATTGATCCGGTTATTGTCGAATGGTACTATAATAAACCAGTTGATTTATCTAGGCATTTTAAATCAATTCGCAGTAAAGCTTGGGATTTGAAATCTAATAAAAATGTTGATGGAAATATTACTGGAATGGAGATCGATAGTCTAGAAGGTTTATTTGATGTTGATGTAGATGATTTTTTTAATTTATCGGATGAAGAAAGTAAAACACAAATGAGTAAAAAAGACTCGGCTAAAATTGTATTAGAAACTATAGACGCACTATTTATCCCAATCAGCAAAAATGAACTGAAATATATTGGAACACAATTACCAATGTATAATCTTTCTACTCAGGTAATTGGAAATGAGAATTGGCTTGATATGGATATTCTTAATCAAAATTTAATTGGACCTCACGTGCAAGGAATGCGGATTGTTACTGATGTCAGTTTTCCCGCGTATATAAAAAATAAAAATGATTTTGATAATTATTATTTACTAGCATACGATCATCATGGTTTTATTAATTTATTAGCGAATAATTCTAATGGTAATCGTAGATCATTCCTACGGCAGCTAAATAAAATAGTTTCATATAGAGGGGAGTCAGTTTCTATACAATTTGGCGGAAAGAATAATAATGAAAATCAATCAACTCAAGTGTTAGAATATAAAAATAATAAGATGAATCCCATTGGTATTTATAATGGTGATTCATTGGAAATTTTGATGCCTTAATGAATAGTAATTGGTTTGATTATTCAATGCTTTTTGATAATAAAAAGATTGACGCAGTATTTAGTTATTCTTCCTTCCCAATCACAGATTCAAATTATATTAAAAATTTTGCCAGTGCCTCGGGATTTAATCCAGAAAATTTAATAATTCCAGATCAAACACATTCTAAAAATGTAGAAATTGTAAATAAATCGGGACATATTGAAAATTGTGACGGGGTATTTTCTATGGGGAAAGAGTTAATTTGTTCATTGAAAGTTGCAGACTGTATGCCAATATTTTTTGTTCATAAATATTCAGTTATTTTTGGATTAGTTCATGTTGGTTGGAAAGGCTTGGTAAAAGGAATAATAAGTGTTGTCGGGACAAAGTTATTGGAAAATAATTTGAATTTATCAGAATTTCAGATTTTAATCGGTCCGTCTATTCATTCATGTTGTTTTGAGGTAGATCATAATATTATACATAATTTTGAGCAAGATTTTTTATTAAAAAATTTAAACGGAAAATATTCAATAAGTCTTCAACTCTTGGTAAAGAAGCAATTATTTGATATCGGTTTTATTGAGGAGAATATTATTTTAGATAATCAATGCACAAGTTGTAATGACAAAAAATTTTATTCATATAGAAGAGATAATAAAAATACTGGAAGAATGATTGCTCTTTTGGGATTTAGGAATTAGCTTGTACTTTAAAATAAAAAATGACAATAGTTGATGCAATTATATTAGGCGTTTTACAAGGCATTACTGAGTTTTTACCTGTTAGCAGTTCTGGGCATTTAGTACTGGCTCAAGAATTTTTGGGAATTAATGAACCAGGAAATTCATTTGAAATTGTGCTGCATCTTGGGACTTTATTAAGTGTTTTAGTAGTATTTCAAAAAGATATATTTTTAATGTTAGGTTTTTCCAACTCGACATTCTCTGTGAAATATATACTGTATATTATTATTGGTACATTACCAGCAGGCATAATTGGAATCATTTTTAAGGATTTTTTTGCTTTACTATTTGAAAATAGAATCGCGGTTGGGTATGCACTTATTTGTACAAGTCTAATTTTATTTTCTTCTTTTTTAGTTAAATCCAAAAATAAAAAAATTTCTTTTCCATTTGCATTTATAATTGGTTGTTTTCAAGCAATAGCGATTATACCAGGTATTTCTAGATCAGGAATAACCATTTGTATGGGAATCCTATTTGGACTTTCGGCTAAAGAGGCAGCACGTTTCTCATTTATGCTAGCGATACCAATTATTTTAGGCGCAGGGTTATTAGATATTATAGATAATAGTTTTAATCAAGAGATCACTGTCCTTGTTGGTTTGTCAGGTTTGGTCAGTTCTTTTTTTGTAGGTTTAATTTCTTTGAAGTGGTTGTTAAATCTTTTAGAAGGAGGGAAACTATACTATTTTGGTATTTATTGTTTTTTAATCGGTATGGTTTCAATCTTTATTTAATGACTGTTATAGGTATAATATTTATTCTCTATATGTTCTTCCTTCTATTTGTTGGGTTTTATACGTTTAGACTCAATAATACCCATGAAGATTATCTCTTAGCTGGTAGAAAGTTAGGTCCCTGGGTAACGGCATTTAGTGAACGTGCATCAGGTGAATCAGCATGGCTTATTCTTGCCCTCCCAGGTGCCGCTATAACATTAGGGTTGGTTGAAAGTTGGACAATATTAGGGATTATTCTTGGGGTGGTTTGTTCGTGGAGTTTTATTGCCGAAAAACTTCGCTCTGAAACAGAAAAATACAAAGCCTTGACTATACCCGAATTTTTACATCGCCGATTTGATGACTCATCTAATATTATAAGGGTTTTTTCATCTATTATAATTGCATTTTTTTTTATTTTTTATGTTTCTGCGCAATTTCATGCTTCGGGAAAAGTATTAAACTCTTTATTCCTTATTAATCCATTGCACGGAATAACAATTGGTGCGTTAGTAATTATTATTTATACTTTAATGGGTGGATTTTTTGCTGTAGCCTGGACAGATCTTTTGCAGGGTGTTTTGATGATTTCCACACTTGTAATTTTACCAATCGCAGGCTTAATCGAAATTTTTAGCTCAGATATAAGTATCCAAAATTCTTTGTCAAATGCAGAGCTGATTTTTAAAAATAACAACTCGTCCTTTTTTTCTGGTAAAACTGGTATATCAGCATTATTAACGGTTTTGGGTGGACTAAGTTGGGGTCTTGGATATTTAGGCCAGCCGCACCTACTAATAAGATATATGGCAATAAAAAGCCTTAAGGATCTAAAGCTATCAAAAAAAATTGCAATCATTTGGGTGGTCCCTGGCGTTTCGGGTGCTTTTTTAATTGGTTTAGTTTCATTAGCATATTTTGGTCCAGAATTTTTTGTAAATATAGATTCAGAGCAAGCTATGCCAATGCTGGCAAAAAAGCTATTACCTTCTTTAGTAGCAGGCTTATTTATTTCAGGCTCTGTCGCAGCAATGATGTCCACTGCAGATTCACAATTATTAGTTTCCACTTCAGCGGTAACTGAGGATATTTGCCATCAGTTTTTAGGACTGAAATTCGATCAAAAAGGCTTAGTTCAATTGAGTAGAATAATGATAATTATACTAGGTGCTTTTGCATATAGTGTAGCAATTTATTCTCAAATTTCAGGTAAAAACATTTTTTCTGTTGTTAGCTACGCATGGAGTGGATTAGGATCATCTTTTGGTCCGGTGTTATTATTGACTCTGTGGTGGAGGAAAACAACCCGGGAAGGAGTTATAGCTGGTTTAATTACTGGATTTTTTTCTACAATAATTTGGTCTAACATATCCTTCTTGAATGAATTTATTACAGAAAGATTAGCAAGTTTTACATTGTCTTTTTTAGCGGTTAGTGTTGTAAGCATCTTTAGTTATAGTAAAAAACCTAATGAAGATTAAAGAGGTATTAAAACAAGTCAGAATTGGGGATTTGAAATTTGTTTATTTTTTAAGGGGGAGTGATTCATTTTTACAATCCTTTTTTATTGAAAAATTATCAAAATATTATTTTATTGATTCAATTAATGATAAAACATTTTTGTTTCCAGATGAAATGGATGGGAAAGAAATTATTAGTCAATTGTTCAATGAAGATCTTTTTTCAAGTAAGAAACTTTATATTTTAAGAAACCCACAACAAATTAGAGGGAAATATAAAGATGATTTGATTAAATATTGTTTGTCACCTCTAAAGAGTAGAATCCTCATTTTAATTATTGATGATTGGTTTGATAAATCAATAATAACAAAAAAAATAGGTTCAAAAGTTGATGTTGTTGATGTTCGAACGCCTTTTGAAAACGAAATGCGTTTGTGGGCAAAATATTTTTTTAAAGAAGCAAAAGTCTTAGTTACTGGTGATGTAATTAATATGTTAATTGATACTGGCGGTGATAGTTTATTTCATCTGAAGAACGAAATTGAAAAAATTTGTTTATGGAATATGAAAAAGGATGAGATAACAGTTGAAGATGTTCAATTATTTTCTGGATGGAAACGCGAAAGGCATCGTTGGGAATTTTTAATTGCAATAGGCAGTAGAAATTTTCAAAGTGCTATTCTTCTTGGTAAAAATATTATTACTAAAAATGAATCATTTTTAAGTTTAATATATCCTCTGACGGCTTTATTTCAAGAAATTCTATTTTACAGCTTAAATAGTGGAACTTTTTTACCAAATAGAAGTTATAAACCAATATCGGCCTCTTTAATGAAACGTATTCCGGATTTTTCGAAGAAGTTTTCTATTCCAGAAATTTATGGAGTACTGAGATATTTAGGCTACATTGATAGAAATATAAAAAAAACATACATAAATGACGAAAATGAACTCATGCAATTTATCGAGCTTGCAATTGGAAAACAGACCAAGTAATTATAAATATACTGATGAAGAGCTTATGGCAAGCTTTCAATCCGGAAATGAAAAAGCATATATAGAATTAGTAAATAGATATAAGGACAGGTTATTTAATTTTGCTTTTCAGTATATCGGTGATTTTGATCGGTCTGAGGATATTGTTCAAGATACAATGTTAAAAGTTTATACTAAAAAATACTATTACAAGGAAATTGCTAAGTTTTCAACTTGGATTTATACTATAGCAAAGAATCTAGCGAATTCCGAGTATAGAAAAATAAAGCGGCGAAAGACATCGAGCTTTAGTCAATTATCAGATAATAAAGAGATGCCGTACCTAAAATCATCTGATCTAGATATTGATTTAAAATATGAGATTGAATTTGATATAAAAGAGATTAATAAAGCGATTGAAAATCTTCCTGAACATTTCAGATCGGTAATTATACTAAGGGATATTCAGGAAGAATCCTACGAGGATATAAGTTTAATAATGGATCTGCCTATTGGTACAGTAAAATCTAGAATAAATAGAGCACGTTTACAGGTAAGATCAGAGTTGATTAACTTAAAAAAGAAAGGGGAATGATTATAGAATGGAACGCTATGAATTTGAAGATCAGATATCTGATTATATTGAAAATAATTTAACATTGAAAAAAAGGAAAAAATTTGAGCAATATTTGAATGAAAATAAAAATGCAAAAAAACTAGTAGATGAGGTTCAGTATAATATTAAAAAGTTAAACAAATTACCTAAAGTTTCAATTAGTTCTGATTTTAATCAGAAAATAATTAATTCAATTAATGATGACAGATTAAAGCCTAAAATAAAAAAAGATAAAAAAAAGAAAATCTATTTTGGTTTTACACCTATGCAATTAGGCTTAATGTTTAGCTTTATTGCCTTATTTTCATTAATAAGTCACCAACTTTTTTTTAAAAAAAATCTATATAATGATTCATCAAGCTATTATACTAAAATGAAGGAAAAAGTTTTAGAAAATAATTTTATTCCTGATACA
>CAYFIF010000105.1:0-6430 GCA_964343085.1 uncultured bacterium
CCACTCCTTAAATTTATCACCATTATAAAATTTAATTCCACAAACCGCTATTGAAGGAGTCCATTGATTGATTGGTTGTTCCATTCCATCTTTTTCTTTTAGGTCGGTTATTTTTGAGCCATCATAGTTAATTCCATAAGTAATAACTGGCCATCCGTAATTAACGCCTTTTTTGATTAGGTTGATCTCATCTCCCCCTCGAGGACCATGTTCAGACTGCCAAATGGTTCCCGTTTTTGGATGTTTTGCTAGCCCTTGGGGGTTTCTATTTCCATAAGTCCAAATAGATTTGTAGGCATTTTTATAATAAATAAAAGGATTATCAATAGGTATATCACCATTATCTAAAACACGATGTATTTTTCCATTTGGAGAGGTTAGATCTTGTGCCTCATCTTTAAATCCGCGGTCACCTATGGTAAAGTATAAGAATTTATTATTATCGAATACAATTCTTGAGCCATAATGGTGCAATGTTCTAGAAAAATTGTTATCCCTTGCTCTAAAAACAGTCTCAATATTTTTTAAAGTATATTTATTTAGTTCTCCTCTGATAATTGTGGTGTGATATTTATTTTTTTTTAATTTTTCGCTAAAAGAGATATAAACGTAAGAATTATTTGAAAAATCCGGGTGGATTTCTACGTCAAGTAATCCTCCTTGACCTTTAAAAACAACTGGCGGTGTATTTTTTATTTTTGATATTTTTTCCCCGTTTTTTGATAATAGCCAGAGAGAACCAGAAATGTCTGTGACTAGCATTCTATGATCAGGCAAGAATGCCATCCCCCATGGTATTTCATATCCATCAGAAAAATGAGAGACTTCAAAAGATAAATGTTTAGTTTTTACAACGTTTTTATCAAAATCAAATTCATTTGCAATTAGTTGATCAAAAACAATTAAAAATAGAATATTGGAAATAAGTGATCTTGGTTTTACCATAATAATAAAATTTATGTTTAAAAATTAATTAATTAAATTTGAAAATGGTTGTATACCCTAGAAAAAAACTGGATTTTTCTTTTTCTGATTTATTTAAAGCGATGGGATTTATATTTAATCCATTTATTAAAAGTAAGGACACTTTAGAAAATTTGAAAAAATTATGGTCTCAAGAAAACACTATTATATCCTTATCCGTAAGGACTACGCTTGATGCTTTACTCAGGCATAAGAATTTTAAACCAGGGAGTGAGGTTATAGTAACAGGTATAAATATTCCAGATATGGTTGAGATTTTACATTCTCATAAACTAAAAATAGTGCCATTTGATCTTGATATGGAAACCCTTGAATTAGATTATAACAATTTATTGAAATTAGTTTCAAATAATACGGTAATGATATTAGTCGCTCATTTATTCGGTACTGTAATGAACATTGAAAAGGTATTTGATTTAAAAAAAAATAGACCAGATGTTTTTATTTTTGAGGATTGCGCTCAGGCTTTTTCAGGTCTAGATAATTACCTTGGAGATAAACGCAGTGACTTATCCGTTTTTAGTTTTGGCTCAATAAAAACTGTATCAGCAATTGGTTGTTCAATCGGTACTTTCAAGGACATTAGCCTATTAAAAAGTGTTAATAAAATATTATCAAATTACAAAACTCAGAAGAGGCCATTTTTTTTTATTAAACTAACAAAATATTTGTTTCTAAAATTTTTATCCATTCCATTTGTTTACGGAAAATTTATCAAACTATGTTTTATTATAGGTTTAGATTTTGATAAAATAATTGTCTCCGGAGTTAGAGGTTTTAATCCAAAAAAAATATTAGATAGCATCCGGGTTCAGCCTTCAGAACCACAACTTGAATTTTTAAATTATCGATTATCTACAATGAAATCAGATCATTTAAACTATAGAATAGAAGCAGGAAATTATGTAAAAAATAAATTAAGGAATGAGTATAACGTATATGGTGGTAAAAACAAATCTCATACCTACTGGTTATTTCCAATAATGAGTAATAATAAAAGGGAACTAGTTAAAGTTTTATTGGATAATGGATTTGATGCAACATTTACTTCGACTCAATTAAAGCCAATATTTTCTGATTTAACTCATTGTGAAAATCCTACTAACTGTATCAAACATATGTCTAAAACCATCTATCTTCCGGTCTACGAGGAAATTCCCAAATTGAGATTAAATAGTATGATTGAGATTATAAATAATTTTTCTATAAAAGAGTAATTTTATTTTCACTAACTAAATAATGAGGGTATCTTACATCAAGTAAAATTGTTTTTTATTTATGAAAGTATATATTAGTGCAGATATGGAAGGAATTACAGGAGTGACCCATTGGGATGAGGTTGATCAACATAAAAACCCATATCCGAAATTTCAAAAACAAATGTCTTTAGAGGTTGCTGCTGCTTGCATAGGAGCAAAAAAAGGTGGTGCAACTGAGGTTTGGGTTAAGGATGCACATGCTTCTGGACGAAATATTCTTCCTGAGTATTTACCCGTTGGTGTAAGACTTATTAGAGGATGGAGCGGACATCCATATAGTATGGTACAAGAGCTTGATTATTCATTTGATGCGTTGATAATGATTGGCTATCATTCACGTGCAGGCCAAGGCGGCAATCCTCTTGCTCATACAATGTCTTCCTCAAAAATTGATTCTATTTATTTAAATGATATGCAAACATCTGAATTTTTGCTGCATGCTTATGTAGCTGCAAAACATAAAGTCCCAATTGTATTTTTATCAGGTGACGTTGGTCTTTGTGAAGAAGTTTTAAAAATTATTCCAACTATTAGTACGCATGCGACTATGATCGGTATTGGCGATTCTACTATTAGTATTCATCCAAAAGAGTCAGTTGAACAAATACAATCAAAAGTAGCTATTAGTTTAAAAAAGGATCTTTCAAATAGTTTGCTTGAAGTTCCAAAATCTTTTGAAATCAAAATTAGGTTTAATAAAGCTCAAAATGCCTATAGCGCTTCTCATTATTTAGGAGCAAAACAAGTGGATCCAAAAACCGTGGCTCTAGTTGTCAATGATTATGATGATATTATGCGTTTTATACATTTTGTTATTTAATATTTATGTTTGACAAAAAAGAAATTGAGGAAATACGTTTAGCTATAAATAAATATGATGATAGAATATTAAAACTATTATTAGAACGTTTTATATTATCTCGAAAAATTGGCAAAATTAAATATAAGAATAATATCCCGATAAGTAATCCAGAAAGAGAAAAACAAATTATCAATAGAATTTCAAGAAAAATTCCAACTCCGATAGATGCTAAGGCAATTAGATCTATATTTAAAGAAATATTTAATTCTTCAAAAAAAATGCAAAATGCTGAAAATAATATTAGCTAATAATTATACAATTAGATAATATAAGGCGTTATGATCCATCAATTAATAGATACAATCTGGGGATTTTACTTTTACTTTGGCTATGGGGGGCTCTTGTAGTAGTATAATTCACATATTTAGACTACACAAACCCTGGAAAATCCAGGGTTTTTTTTTATATAAAATGAACAAAGCACAACTTACATTTAAAGAGTTTGAAAAACTTGCGACCAAGTCTGGTACTGTCCCGGTTTATAAGAGGATACTTGCAGATTTGCTTACCCCTGTTTCGGCTTGGGTTTATCTTAGTCAAACTTCGAAATATGCATTTTTACTCGAATCTGTAGAAAAAGGAAATCAATATTCAAGATATTCTTATGTCGGTATAAATCCACAAAAAATTTTTATTCATAAAAATGGGGAAAGTATAATTCATGAAAATGGTGATTATAAGATTGTAGATGCCCATTTTATTGATTTACTTAGGGAAGAACAATCTCGTTATAAAACTCAAAAAATTCAGGGAGTACCTTCCTTTACTGGTGGGTTAGTTGGTTACCTAGGGTATGAAACAATTTCTTGGCTTGAAGATGTGCCAGTACATAAAAGTTCTGCAATTGATGTACCTGACTCTATTTTTATGCTTTTTGAGGATATGATTGCTTTTGATCATTTAAAAGGTTCTGCATTGGTTATTGCTAATATTAATATTGATAAAGAAATTGATCTTAAAGGACAATTTGATTCTGCACATCGCCGCATTGATTCTTTAGGTGAGAAGTTACATACTGATGCAGATTATCAAACTCCAGTTCAATTTAGTAAGAGCAAGGTATCATCAAACTTCACACAAAAAAAGTTTGAATCAGCAGTCTTAAAAGCTAAAGATTATATTGTTAATGGTGACGTTTTCCAATTAGTCCTTAGCCAAAGGTTTAAGAGAAAAACAAAAGTAGAACCGGTTACTTTATACCGTTCGCTAAGAACTATTAATCCATCTCCTTATATGTTTCATATAAAAATAAATGATTTTGATATTATAGGAGCTTCTCCCGAATTATTGGTTAAAGTTCAAGAAGATAAAATGGAGATTAGGCCCATAGCCGGGACAAGACAACGTGGAAAAACTAAAAAAGAAGATAAGATGTTGGCCAAAGAACTATTAAATAATGAAAAAGAAAAGGCAGAACATCTGATGCTCCTGGATTTAGGGAGGAATGATGTGGGTAGAGTATCTAAGTATGGTTCAATATCAATTCCTGAGAAAATGATTATAGAAAACTATTCTCATGTAATGCATATTGCCTCAAATGTTACTGGTAGATTAGCTGAAAATAAGGATCAGTTTGATGCATTAATGAGTGGTTTCCCAGCAGGAACTGTCACGGGAGCACCAAAGATACGTGCTATGGAGATAATTTATGAACTTGAACCTGATCGTAGAGATGTTTATTCAGGTGCTTTAGGATTTTTTGATTTTGCAGGAAATGTAAATACATGTATTGTAATTCGGACAATGATTATGAAAGATGGTAAAGTATATTTTCAATCAGGTGCAGGAATTGTTTTTGATTCTGACCCATCTAAAGAATATCAAGAGACTGTAGACAAAGCTAAGGCTGTCATGGCGGCTATTGATTTTGCAGAAAATGGACTTGTTTCATGATATTGGTTATAGATAACTATGATTCATTTACCTATAACTTGGTACAATATATTGGTTTGATTAATCCAGATATTATGATTGTTCGGAATGATAAATATCATATAAATGATATTCAAGAGTGGGAACCATCACATATTGTAATATCTCCAGGACCAGGTAGACCAGAGCAAACTGGGAATTGTATTGAAATGATAAGAGCATATGGAAATAATATTCCGATTTTAGGAGTCTGTCTTGGTCATCAAGCAATTATTTTGGCTTATGGAGGTGAGGTCATAAATTCATCAGAAATTGTTCATGGAAAAACTTCAAAAGTAATACATAATGGATCTAAGTTATTTCATGGTGTAGAAGAAGCATTTATTGCAACGAGATATCATTCTCTTATTGCGGATCGGAAATCTTTTCCTAAAGAGTTAAAAATAACGGCTGAACTTGAAAATGGTATTATAATGGCCATCGAGCATCAATCAAAATCAGTGCTAGGTGTTCAATTTCATCCTGAATCTATAGCAACCAAGTTTGGAGCAAAAATTATTCACAATTTTTTAAATATTTGATTATGAAAGAAATATTAGAAAAATTACTAAGAAAAAAAAATCTTGAGCGGGAACAGGCCTATAAATTGATGTCTTCAATTATGTCAGGAAAGTATAATGATATTCAGATTGCAGGAATATTAATAGCGCTGCGAGCCAAAGGTGAGGCAGTAGATGAAATAACTGGTTTTACAGATGCAATGAGAGAAAAAATGCTAAAGATTTCTTTAAGTTACCCTGCTATAGATCTATGTGGCACCGGAGGAGATTCGCTGGGGACCTTTAATATTTCTACTGTTGCATCGTTCGTAGTCGCTGGATCAGGCGTACATGTTGCGAAGCATGGTAACAGGTCTATGACCTCTAAGTCTGGATCTGCGGATGTACTCCAAGCGCTTGGTATTCCGATTGATCTACCACCAGAAAAATCTGCAGAAAATATAGATAATTTAGGTCTTGGTTTTATGTTTGCTCCTTTATATCACCCAGCAATGAAATACGCTGTAAATGCAAGAAAATCATTAGCAATTAGAACTGTTTATAATATTTTAGGTCCACTTTGTAACCCTGCTGATGTAAAAGCGCAAGCTATGGGAATATTTGATCCAAATTTAACCGAATTACAGGCAAAGGTTCTTAAAAATCTGGATTCTACTAATATTATGGTCTTTCATGGAAGAGATGGTTTAGATGAAATATCTACGACCACGAAAACAAAAATTAGCCAAGTTATAAATGGAAGCTCAGTAAATACATATGAATTCAACCCATTAGATTTGGGAATTAGGATTGCTTCTATTGATGATCTGAGGGGTGGTGGCGCAGAAAAAAATGCTGATATTTCAATGAAAATATTAAGTGGCGAAAAAGGACCCAAAAGAGATATTGTTTTG
>CAYFIF010000106.1:0-6393 GCA_964343085.1 uncultured bacterium
ATAATCGGGGAAAATTGTATTACTTAATTCTAGATATGCGTTTTCTGCAGCAGCAAGATCAGACTTCTCTGATTCTTCAACTAAAGGATATACAACCATACATTGACGACCAGAATTGATTTCAGATTTAATAAAATTATGAACCTTAGGAATCCTATTAGGCTCTACAACCTTAGTTGTAACTGGTAATCTGGTTTTAGGTAATTCATCTATAATTGAAAGATCCATATCACCATGATAGGTTATTGATAACGTTCTGGGAATAGGGGTCGCGGTCATAGCTAAAAAATGTGGGTGCTCCCCTTTGTTTAGTAAAACACTTCTTTGTTTTACACCAAATCGATGCTGCTCATCAATAATTACCAGGCTTAGTTTGTCAAAAACCACATCAGGCTGAATTAATGCATGGGTACCAATAATAACAGATACATCACCACTAATTAGATCATTAATGATTATTCCACGCTCTTCTTTCTTCATTTTTCCAGTAAGCAATAAACATTTAACTTTTGCATGATCAAATAATTTCTTAAATGAATTATAATGTTGTTGCGCTAAGATTTCAGTTGGGGCCATTAACACAACCTGAGAATTATTATCTACAGCTAATGCAGAAACTAAAATGCTAACAATTGTCTTCCCAGAACCAACATCTCCCTGGAGTAATCTATTCATTGGAGTGTTATTTTTGAGGTCTCTATGTATCTCTTCGACAACTCTCTTTTGAGCGTTTGTTAAGTCAAAGTTTAATTTGCTAACTAAAGTATTAAAACAATCACCCGCGATAGTAAGTGGGGCCGCTTTTATTTTTCTTAGTTTTGTTTTTCTATAAGCCATAAATAACTGCAAAAAGAAATGCTCATCGAACTTTAATCTCTTCTTCGAATTTTCAAGTTGTGAAAATGTTTTGGGGAAATGAATATATTTTAGTGCTTTGTTTAAAGAAATTAATTTTTGTTTTTCGAGTACATCTTTAGATAATATTTCCTGAACACTCAATGAAGAATTAAATAATATTTCTTCAATTATTTTTCTTAGTCGTCTTTGGTCTATCCCAACTGACTTTAATTCAGAAGTGAGAGGATAAATTGGAATAATACCACCCTTATCTAAATAATTATTATCAAAAGAAATTTTATCAATCTCTGGGTGAGTAATACACGGTCCACGATACCAATCTATTTTCCCATGTATAGCTAAGTATTCTCCTACTTTAAATAATTTTCGAATGTAATAAATCCCATTAAACCAGGTTAAAGTAAGCAATCCTGTGCCATCAGAAACAATTACCTGGAACAATTTTTTGTTCTTTATAGGTTTCTCTCCAAAAGCCTCTACCTTCGCTATCACAGATACAGCCATTGCTTTCTTAAGATTACTAATTTTTGTTACTACAGTACGGTCTAAATGCCTCCTTGGAAAATAATACAGTAGATCTTGTACAGTATTTATACCGTGTTCTACCAATGTTAATTTTCGCTTTTCCCCTATCCCTTTTAATTCCGATATTGATGTCTCTAGTACCATACCAAAAAATTATTAGTCAAAAAAGATTAATTAATTCCACTCTTTTCTATACGTATAGTATACATTTTTTGTTTCTCCCCCATTTAAAACGAAGGAAAATTGAATTGTAGAAGCATCTTTTTTCTTATAGCTAAACGACTCATCTTTAATAATCCAATCTCCATTTATATGCTCAACTAATAAAACATCTATATTTTTTGCCCTTGCATTAGTTACTTTTATTTCAATAACAGCTTCTTCGCTTTTTCGCTGTCTATTATAATTTAATACTTTGCGATTTCCAATCACATCGAATGCTCTCCCTGAAATTATTTTTGTAGACTGGCCCTTAGGGACCTGGCCCATTTTATCGGCACCAATAAACTCCAAGCCTTCCTCATTTGAAACTTGATATAATTCTACCTTACCATCAGGTAGTGGAATCCCCAAACCATTATCTTCAAGATTTTCTATTAAAATTTCTACCTCTAAGGGTTCTTCCTTTTGGCGTCTTTCAGAATTTTCAAAAACATAAGTCTTTTTGTATTTGATTTGGAGGGGACCATACATTCTAACAGTCACACTCTCTTTTGAACCAAGATTATGAAAATCATTTAATAAATAAATATGATAATCGCCCAAACTTTCTCTATTCATTAGAGGTTGCTCTTGCATACTCCTAGCAACCATAGAAACATTTGATTTCGATGAATAAACTCGATTATTTTTTAATTTATTTATGTTTCCTTCAACCAGTTGCATTTTAGCATTATTATAATCTAGGTTTGTATTATTAGAAACAATAGCCTCCGCTGTAAGCTCACCCTGAGTCTCATCTATCATTTTTAGACGGTAGACTGTATCCCAGGAAAACTGATTAGCTTTATAAACTAATTCTCCACCCACATTCCCTGATTTATTTGATTTTACTTGCCACGAAAGAAATGGCTTTAAAATAGGTTTTTGATTAATCTTGTCTCCACGTAAAAACTCAACCTCATTACGATTATATGTAATTAATCCATCTCTATTACTTATTGAAACAATTGAAGGTGATATTTCCACAAGTAAGCCTGTAATCGTTTTTCTCCCTTTAGGTTTTATTACAACTGTTTTACCTTTCTCTTTTTCAAAATAATCTTCACTTGAAAAAAGCTTGTTATTATATCTTTGAGATAAGACAGATACATTACTAATATTTAAAAAAGGGGTATCATAATGAATGGTAGTCGGAATTTTATCCCAATAAACTTCATTTACCCCTTTTTTCAGAGTTTGATTAATTGGCTGTTTTACTAGAACAGTTCCATCTTTATAGATTGTTATAATCGCATTATCAGACTGAGCAATAACAACCGCAAATAATAAAAATAAAATATTTATTCTCATTGTATCATCTCCAAATTAGAAGAAATCTTATCCAATTCAGTCGTTAATTTATTTAGATTTGATTTTTCATGATTAATAACACGCTCAGGTGCATTTTTTAAAAACTCTTTATTATTAAGCTTTTTATTTATGTTTAAAATTAGCCTATCTATTTCGGTTATCCTCTCCTCCATTCTAGCTGTCTCCTTTTTTAAATCAACCATCCCCCCAAGTGGCAAATAAAATTCCATCCCACTAACGATAGCAGAATAAGATTGTGACGGCCTTTTTTGATTTTTACCTGTTTGAATTTTTGTGACAGATGATAAATTTTTGATCAATGTTTCATGTTCTTCAATAAATGCTGTTTGATCATCCCTACATCTTACCACCAAAATTGATTTTTTTGATTTTGGGATATTCATTCTACTTCTAATACTGCGTAAAGAAGATATTATTTCTTTTAAAACCAACATCTCTTTCTCAGCCTGTTTATCTCTAAGGCTAGGTTTTTCATCTGGCCATTTAGATATAATTATATCAAAAAAGTTTTCACCTTTAAAATGAGTCCATAGTTCTTCTGTTATAAAAGGAGCATATGGATGAAGTAACCTGAGAAGGTTTTGGACACAAAATATTGAAATATTTAAAGAGATGTCTCTAGACATTTTATCATCACTATTAAAAGACATTTTTGCAATTTCTATATACCAATCACAAAAGTCACTCCAGGTAAAATCATATAATACCTTTGCTGCTTCGTTAAAACGGAATCGATCTAACTGGGCATTGTATTCTTCAACAAGAATAGAAAGACGACTCAAAATCCACTTGTCATAAAGTTTAAGAGATTTTGAATCAAAATCTTTGGAAGGCCTCCAGTTCGATGGTGTATTTATTTGAATAAATCTACAAGCATTCCAAAGTTTATTCATAAAATTTCTTCCTATGTCGAGACGATCTTTTGAAAACAAAACATCGACACCTTGTGGAGCCATAAGCATTGTTCCATATCTAACTGCATCTGTTCCAAACTCTTCAAATAATTCAAATGGATCAGGAGAATTACCGAGCGATTTACTAAACTTTTTACCAGTTTGATCTCTAAGTATGGAGGTAAAGTAAACATCTTTAAAAGGCGGATCATCCATAAACTCATAGCCAGTAATAATCATACGGGCAACCCAGAAAAAAATAATATCAGGTCCGGTTACTAAAGTATCTGTAGGATAAAACTTATTTAAACTTTTTCCTTCTTCGGGCCAACTATGAACAGCCATAGGCCACAACCATGAACTGGCCCAGGTATCTAGAACATCTGAGTCTTGATACCAGCTTTGGGAATCTTCAGGACCTTCAACAGAAACATGTATTTTTTCAGGGTTATCTTTATGATACCATACTGGTATCTGATGACCCCACCAAAGCTGTCTACTTATACACCAATCTTTAATATTCTCAAGCCAATGATTATAAGTTTTAATCCAATGTTTTGGATAAAAATTGATTTTCCCTTTTTTAACAGCATGCAAAGCTGGTTTAACAAGTTCATCCATTTTTAGAAACCATTGATTTGACATATAATATTCGATTGGAGTTTGGCCCCTTTCAGATATACCTACTTTATGCAAATGCTCTTCAATTTTATCCATCAGTCCTAAATGCCCCATATCTTCTACTATTTTTTCTCTAGCCTTTTCTCTACTTAAGCCTATATAATCTTTTGGCACATTATCATTCATTGAAGCATTATCATTCATTATATTTATGAATTTAAGCTTGTGTTTTTCTCCAATTATAAAATCATTGGGATCATGTGCAGGTGTCACTTTAACACACCCGGTTCCAAATTCTGGATCTATATGATCATCCGCAATAATAGGTATTTCACGCTCAACTATTGGCAGCGTAACATATTCCCCGATATACTTTTTATATCGTTCATCATTTGGGTTAACGGCTACTGCAGTATCACCTAACATAGTTTCGGGTCTAGTAGTTGCAACCGTTAAAAAAATTTCAGAATTTTTTATTGGATAACGAAAATACCATAGGCTCCCATTAACCTCTTCATGGATAACTTCCTCATCACTGATTGCAGAACATGAAACAGGACACCAGTTAACAAGGCGATATCCTTTATAGATTAAACCCTTATGATACAATTTAACAAAAGCTGTCAATACAGCTTTTGAATAATCATCATCCATAGTAAAACGTTCTCTATCCCAATCACATGAGCATCCTAGTTTTTTTAATTGTTTAGTTATTATTCCACCATATTTTTTTTTCCAATCCCATGCATGTTTTAAAAACTCTTCTCGCGTTAAATCTTCTTTATCAATTCCTTTATCTTTTAACATTTTAACTACTTTAGACTCAGTAGCTATTGATGCATGATCTGTTCCGGGAATCCAGCAGGCTTCCTTGTTCTGCATACGTGCTTTTCTTATTAAGATGTCTTGTATAGTATTATTTAAGACATGTCCCATAGTAAGCATCCCGGTAACATTAGGCGGTGGTATTACAATAGTATATGATTGTTTATCTGATTCAGCGTTTGCTGAAAAATAATTTTTTTGAAGCCAGTGTTTATACCAGCGATCTTCAATAGAAGAATGGTCATAAACTTTAGCGAGTATTTCTTTTGGCGTGCTATTCATTTTTTATGGGTAATATTACGTTTTATATTTTACAATAATTCAACTACCTTTTCCCACAGTTCCAATTAAGATATTAATTAAAATATTTTTATTACCAATAATAATTAAATGATAGATGTTTTAATAAACGGGAAATGGGAAAATATAAAATCATCTGTATTAAAAACAGATTCAAACCATTTCCCCTATAAAAATGGTGTCTACGAAACAATAAAAGTTGAACATAATCAGGCTATATTTTTAGAACCTCATCTTCAACGATTATTTTATAATGCTTCTAGGGTCAGTCTATCAATTAAGTACAAAAAAAATGAAATCAAAAATCAAATCACACAAGTCATAGATAAGATTGGGACACCAAACCAATTGGTCCGATTAACTTTGATCCCAAACAAATTTTTGGTTTTTTCTGAGCCTTTTATTATTAATAAAAATATATACAACGGGGTAACGGCAATGACTGTTTTAGCAAAAAGAAAAAATCCAGAAATAAAGAGTACTGAAAATGAAACAGCTTTTAAAGCTTGGAAAGCGGCTATTAAATCGAGTTGTTTTGAAAGCATACTTATTGATCAAAAAGGAAATGTTTACGAAGGTAGCCGGAGTAATCTCTTTTGGGTAAAAAACAATATCGTTTTTACTAGAGAAAACGATGTTTTGCCAGGAATAACGCGTCAAGCAATTTTGAATAGTTATGAATCAAATATTAGCTTTGGTATTTTGAATATAAAAAATTTAAAAAATATAGATGAGTTATTTATTACAAAGACGAGCTGTGGAATAGTCCCAATAATTAAGGTAAATAATATAAATATTGGTAATTCAATACCCGGAGAAAAAACCTTGGAACTAATCC
>CAYFIF010000107.1:0-6372 GCA_964343085.1 uncultured bacterium
CCTCCCAGATTTAATGCTAAACCCAAATGAGGGCACCTGTTGTTGACAGCGTAAAACTCATCATCATCTTTTATTATTAGTATATCATCGCGTTTGACTCTGCATAATTGTTCTGGCTTATTATCAAAACTCTCTACTTCAGCCAGTTTAGTCCATTCAATATTGTCAGCTCCCATATTATTTTACTCCTAGTTAATTAACTTGTTTCTATTCCAACCCATACAGAACCTTCATGTTCCTTTATTGGATAAACATCTACTGGAATTTGTTCCATCTCTGAAATCTCTTTTGCTTCTGCATTTAAACCAATTTTACCAAGCATCTTCTTAAGGTTACTCATTTTCATCCATTCTCGAACTTCCCCCGTCTTATAGCAGAATGATGTCTTATGCCAACGACATGCTATGGTCTCATTTTTTATATCAATGTCACTCCCGCAAAGGCTAAGCAAAGCATGCGGACATTTATCATTTAGGGCAAAAAATCTATCCTCAATTTTCACAACAAGGATATCTTCTCTTTTTATTTTAAAGACCTGCTGAGGTTGATCGTTGAAGGACTCAACCTCAGAACATTTCTTCCATATTATATTATCTTCCACGATTTGGTCATCACTAGATCTATCATCGCTAAATTTAATATCTTCAACCTCATGCAGCGTCACTCTTCCTTCTATTCCTGGCAAGTTAGTTCTCATAAAATCCTTTATGACCAATGAGTCTTTTATTTCTTCATGTACCTCATCAGAGATAAGGACTCTTGACTGGAATTGTTTATTGGCAGATTCAACGCGACTTGCAAAATTCATAGCATCACCAATGGCTGTAAATCTCTTTGATTTTCCCGCGCCGATGTCCCCAACAACTGCCTCACCCCAATGGATTCCGATACCAATATCAAAATCTTTTCCATACATTGTTTTAAGATAAGGTTTCATATCATCCATCTCTGCTAACATATCAAGCGCAGATTTGACAGCATATTTTGCAGGGTTTGGCTCATCGTTAAGACCAAAAATCGCAACCATTCCATCGCCAATGTAATTATCAACGATCCCTCTGTTTTCTTCTACAGATTTTACCATTCTATTAAAGTACCTGTTTAGAATAAACACAACATCATAAGGTGTCAATTTTTCAGAGAAAGGTGTAAACCCTCTAATATCACTAAATAAAATGGCTATTTTTTTTGTTTCACCCAGTCTGCCAGATATAATATTTTCACTTCTAGATTCGATGTCTTCCTTATTTAACACCAACCTCCTGACTGTAACATCACCAGTAATAGTTGTCTGACATGACAATCTGAACTCCTCGGTGGTATGAGCTTTTTGTTTTAGAGATTTTTCTTTCTCAGTCTCATCAGAACAATTTTCAACACCCTCTAGAACGAGTAGCCTACAGGTTGTACACTTACCTTCTCCACCGCATGCATTTACATGTGGGATGTTATTATCCAAAGCAGTCTGGAGGATTGAGGAACCTTTTTCCAGGTTAAATGTTTTATTATCCGGTAATATTGTCAGTTTTGGCATAAAAAGATAATATTGGTTCTATAGAATTTAGCCCAAAGATTGAATAAATTTTTCCATTCTTTGAAGTGCCTGCCTCACATATTCAGTTGGGGTTCCGTAGCCTATTCGTACATAGCCCTCCATACCGTGCCATGTCCCTGCTGTAAGTAACACACTTGAATGATCTCGAAGATCATAGACAAAATCTTGAGATTTCATTTCAAGGTTAAGTTTTACAAAGGAAATCGCAGCCGCCTCCGGTCTAGATAGAGTTAATTGTGGGATATTTTTTGCCCATGAGGATAACATATTTAAGTTATGATTGAGGTGTTCTTTGGTCCGATTTAAAATTTTCATCCTCCTATCATAAACCATAATCCTGGACGCTATCCAATCGCTTAGGTATGCAACATTGATAACCGTATAATCATGAAAGGACCAAGCTCTCTTTATATATTCTTCAGATCCAATACTCCAACCAATCCTAAGTCCTGGTAAGCTATAGGCTTTAGAAAGACCCGCGTTTACAATAGTCTTTTTTGTTGCACCAACAAAACTGCGACACTCTACCCCATCAAGCTCAGCACCTCTATATACTTCATCTGACAATAACCAGCAATTAGCTTCTTCACAAATTTTAATCACCTCATCCATGATCGCTTCCTTCATAATTGCTCCAGTTGGATTATTAGGATTACAGACTGCTATCATTTTAGTTTTAGGTGTTAACAAAGATTTAAGCTCATCTACATCCCACTGCCAACCCAAATCTTGATGGAGATATAACTCTTTGACCTTAATACCAAAACTTCTAGCCAAACCCAACAGCTGTGGGTAATTGGGTAACATATATATTAACTCATCTCCAGGCTCAAGCTGAGACATGACTGCTAAAAAATTTGCCTCAGCAGATCCAGAGGTAATCAAAACATTTTGAGGCTCTATTGGCTTACCATACATATTTGCAATCGTCCTACGTAATTCTGGAGTTCCATTTGTATACCCATAAAATAATTCAGTATTTAGAATCTGATCTTGTTCTTGTTTAGTTAATATTTCTTTAAGCTTCAAAGGATGCACTCCGCTTTCAGACAAATTAAATTCAACCTCATTTTCAAATAGAGATTGGTTTCTTTCTAACTCAAAAACTTCAAACTGCATTTTTATCCTCCATATAAGATTCAAAGACTGCTTTTGCGATCTGGATATCCTGAACCGCAACTCCTGTAAGGTCAGCTATTGTGATCTGTTTTGGATCTGTTCTTCCATTAACTTTTTTACTTAAAATATTTCCCAATTCAATAATATTCTCTTCTTTAATCAGGTTACGTTTAATACCATGAGAAATTTCACCGCGTACCTTACACTGAGAAATGCTATCAGCAACCAAAAGATCCGCTCCCTCTAAAAGCTCAGGCGTAAGCTCCTGTTTCGATGGAGTATCTGCGCCCATTGCAGTAATATGTGTTCCAGGTTTAATATGATTTAGATCTAAAATAGGCTTCGACCCCGCGGTTGTTGTAATAATAAGATTACAATTATTTGTTAGTGACTTAATACTAGTACTAGGCTTTATATTAAAACCTTCAGCCTCCATATCTTTTTTATATGCTATCATTTTTTTTTCACTACGACCCCATACAATCACATTCCGGCAAGAGGTGTTTTTTTTCAAATAAAGTACCTGCATCCTTGCTTGTAAACCTGTTCCAACCACACCAATCGACTCGATTTCATTAGAGAGTTCCTCCGCACAAATTGCACCCGCTATTGCGGTTCGAACATCAGTAAGATACGCGTTATCTAGTAGAATAGATTCGCACTCACCTGTTTTTTGTTTAAATACTAGCATCATCCCCTGGCCATTTGGAATACCAAGTTTTTCGTTTTTAAAAAATCCTGAAGCAATCTTTATTACATAGTAGTCTTCGTTTTCTATATATCCATATTTAATATGTACATCGCCTGGAGGATCTTCAAAACATAACTCACCCACTGGCGGGACTACACACTTCCCCTCCGAATAGGCAATAAAACCTTCTCTTATTATTGGAGCGGGATCTAATTTGCTTAAAATATCCCTTATCTCTTTCTCATACAAAATCTTCATAATATATCTTTCAAAGTTTCTAAACTTATATTCCCTCCGCAAATAATAACCCCAACACGCTGACCTCTAATACTTTTCCTTAATTTAATAAGAGCGGCAACCGCAGTTCCGGCTGCTCCTTCTATAAGCTGATGCTCATATCTCATGTATTTTAGCAAAGAATCTTTTATCTCTCCTTCATCTAGGATTACGGTCTGATCAATGAGGCTAGAGCAGAGACCAAATGTAACGGAATCAATTTCAACACCCCCGGCTGTACCATCAGATAAAGTCGGCTTGGATTCAATATCTAAAATTTTTCCTGCTTCCATAGACTGAATCATAACCGCTGAGTTTTTTGGTGAACATCCTATGATACTAATACCCTTCATTTTTTTTTTTAAATAAGAAGCAACACCACTTACTAGACCACCACCACCAACAGATACAATTAAAGAATCAAGACCACCAGACTGTTCATCTATTTCAAGTCCGATTGTACCCTGACCGGCAATAACGGATACATCATTGTATGGTGAGATATATTCTCTCATAGTAGCTAAACTCTCTTCTCTTGCTTTCTTCTCAGAATCAATACAGTCACTCCCATAAGATTTAATATTCGCGCCATAGAGCTTCATATTCTCTAATTTTGTATCAGAAGCGTTCTCAGGAACATAGATAGTGGCAGAGATATGTAATTTTTCCGAACCATATGCAACAGCCGCACCGTGATTTCCTGTTGATGCTGATATAACCCCACTCCGTTTTTGATCTGATGATAGTGAGAGAAGCTTATTTACAGCTCCACGAGCTTTAAACGAGCCAGTAACCTGAAGGTTTTCTAGCTTGAAATAAACCTCACAATCAAGTTCTTTGGAGAATGCTTTTGAATATATAAAGGGCGTCCTTCGTATAAACGGACTTATCTGCTTATTTGCAGAAATAATATTATTATAAATATCAGTATCCATTGTGCCAAATCTTACACCAACTAATATTATCAATTAAACAAAAAACCCTGCTAAAAAGCAGGGTTTTAATGTTTTTAAAAAAAAAGGATCTATCTACCAGGAATATCCCAAACCTATGTGAGGAAAAGGAAGTGAACCAACACCACTAACAATAGTAGGTGATACCCCTACCTTAAAGGTGATTCCACCATCAGGATTCTGGTATCTAAGGCCTACAGAAGTATAGAAGTTTAGTAAACCTCCGTCTTCTTCAATCGTAAGCGAACCAACATCTCCACTCGTTCCGCCACTAAAAGAAATCATCCAATAGGAGATTCCTCCACCTATTTCAGCCTTGAACTTGTTACCAAAAAAGTAGTGAGCACCAACAGTAAGAGGTTTAACACTGATCTCAGTTGTTACCGTACTCCATGGATCAATATAACCATATTCATCGGTCCCCCAACCCTCTGATGTGGCCGTAAAACCACCATAACTAACTCTGGCAGCGAGCTTATCCATTACCATTCTCTCATAGCTAAAACCACCTAAAAGGCCAACACCTAAAAATTCACCATATATGTGATTGGTTTGTGCCTTAAGTGGCTGCAAAGAACAACAAAGCAACAGAGCCGCAATTATTGACTTTATTTTCATTTTATCTCCTTTTGTTATTTTATTATACACCAACCACCTATAAACATAAGCTATCAGTGCCATCTATGTATATTAAGTAAAAAAAATTAAATAAGTAAGAAATATATATTTAGTTCTGCCTCTCGTAAATAACTTCCCACTTTGTCATTTCTTTGGTAATCCCTTTGCCAATAAAATATGATATACCGCCCCATAATAAAGCGCCCACTAAAAAATTACCCGCACTCGCTTTGTCTGGATTATCACGTTCTATAGTCTGCTGCTCACCTGTATACCAATTCAGTTGTGTAGTCGTTGTTTTACTTGGTTGCAAAAGCCAAAGCAACGCATTTACCCCAACACATGCACCGGCGCAAGTTCTTGGTGTGCTATCATCCCCACTAGCCACCTCGATCTTACTTATTTCAGATAGTTGCTGAGTTTTTCTTTCTTTACCAATGGTAAAAGAAACCTCTTCAATACTGATGGCTAAGTCTTCAACCTTTTTAGTTTCTACAAAGCCGCCTGTATTATAGTATATCTTTGCCTTTTTATATGTTTTGAGCTCTAGACCTGTATTCGGATCTACTTGGGAAAAAATAACAGAAAAAATCAACATTAATGAAATAAAATTTTTCATTGTACTTCCTTTATATACTATTGGTTAACATAAGCTCGAAGATCTGAAATATAGAAATTATCATAGCCGCTCGCATCTTCAACTGAAATCTCTAATTCCCAATTTTGTGAGATTCCTGCTTGTAAGGTGTTAGTCATTCGGTCATTGTCACCTGTAATAATAAAAGTAGCTCCCGATTCATCAGTGTAATAAAATTGGCCCTCTACAAACCAAGGACTCGGTATAACAGCGGAATTACTCGTATTTGTAACTACACCCGTTGCTTTTAGTTTATTAGCTTCAGCAAAATATTGAACATTAGAAAACTCTACAAAACCAATCACATTAACATTAGCTGAACCAGTTAAATCACTATTAGGTTCACAGCCCATTGACAGAGCTAACAACAAAAAAACATGCTTGATCATAGATATTAGATGACCGTTGTCATCTCTTTTTATTTTACTTAATATGTTCATAGGGGTACTCCAAAGTAGATCTTTATTAATATTAACATATTTTCAAAACAAACTAAAGAACTATTATATACAGTGATTGTGGG
>CAYFIF010000108.1:0-6364 GCA_964343085.1 uncultured bacterium
TTCATCTCTAGGATGAAGAAATAACGGCATTGAAAAACGACTTTCATTTTTAATATTATTACCCGGATTAATTACTTGGTGCGTTGTTGAAGGATAATAACCTTCCGAAGATTCTTGAAGCATATCACCTACATTGACTGCTAGGTGTCCTAGATTGCAAGAAACATTATGCCAATGGCCCATTTTGTCTTTAATCTGCAATCCAGGCTGGGTTCCTGCAACTAGTAATGTGATTAAATTAATGTCTTCATGTGCAGATCCTCTAATCTCTCCTTTCTGCTCGGTTCCATCAAGGGGAGGATAGTGAATTATTCTCAATAAGTTGCGATCGGTTCCATTAATCATCTCAGGAAGAGGGACAGAAAAAAGCGACTGGATAAACTTAGGCGATTGATTTTGAATCCATTTCAAAAGAACAGATGTTAATTCTAGAAGTTGATCATAAAGGGTAAGGGTAGCATCACTTAACTCTTTTGGATATTTTCCCCATGGATAAAAGTGAAAAAATTCTTTGAGATCTTTTAAAGAGTTGTTTTTTGCATTTTCTGTTTTAAATGGGAAATATCCATCTTGCTTTATGGGGTCAAAAATGTAATCCCTCTTGTGTTTATTCTTAAAGAAAGATTCCCAGTCCGAATAGACAGTTTTAATTAAATCAATATCTATTGGATGGTTAATAAGTACACTAAAGCCAGTTTCATGAAGCGAAGTGGTAAATTGGTTAGGGGCAGTTAAATCTTTATAATTAACCTTTTGAACATTCATACACAGAAATTTAGATTAATTATTTAGATCAACCAACTGAATCCCCGCTTCTTTAGAACGTTCAATAATTCGGTCATCACGATAAAATTCATCGAAGTAGATTGATTTTAATCCGGCATTGGCAATTAGTTTAAAACAATCGTAACATGGGGATGCTGTAACATAAATTTCTGCTGATTCGATTTTTACACCATTTTTAGCAGCTTGAACTATAGCATTTGCTTCCGCATGGGTGGTCCTAACACAGTGTCCGTCTACCATTTCATGTCCTGCATCATCACAGTGTGGAAGGCCTTTTATACTACCATTATAACCAGTTGATAGGATTGTTTTTTCTTTGACAATAACTGCGCCGACATGTTTTCTATCACAAGTTGAACGAGATGCAACTTCTTTTGCAATATTCATGAAATAGGTTTCCCAACTTAAACGGATTTTTGACATTTTTAATTTTAATTTCTGCTAAAAATTTTTACTGCATATCGTGGTTCTCCATAATATATCTTATCTGCAACCTGTGCAATTTCGGCTGTTAGAATAAGATAAGCCCAAGTAGGGACCACTACACTTGAGCATCCTTTAATAATCACTTTTTCTCCATCAAATTTGTGGAGGTTTAAATTTTTTACTTGTTTGCGAAATGATTTTTCGCGAATGATTCCATCATCTAAAAAATCATCTAATAAAATCGTTTGCATTTAAAAATAAGTTTTGATTTTTATTATTGAATCACAAAACCTGTCAATATCTTCTTCATCATTATAAAGATAAAAACTTATCCGTGCAATAGAGTTTTCATTTAAACTGGATAGAAGTGGTTGTGCGCAGTGATGCCCAACTCTTATGGCAATATTATCTTCATTTAAGAATTGGGCTAGGTCATGCGGATGAATACCATCAAGATTAAAACTTATGACGCCTATTCTTTTAATCGGAGATCCAAAAATATTAAGACCACTTATCTGAGATAATTTTTCAAGCGCATAATCAGTAAGCTCTCTTTCTCGCTTTGAAATATTATCTATACCTATTGAGTGAATATAGTCAATAGCAGTGCCTAAACCAACTGCTTGTACAAAGTTAGGTGTTCCTGCTTCGAATTTATAGGGTATATCGTTCCATGTAGAAGATTTCATCGAAACATTTTCAATCATTTCACCACCGCCCATAAAAGGATCCATGGATTCAAGTAAGTTCCTTTTACCCCAAAGTACTCCAATCCCAGTCGGACCAAGCATTTTATGACCTGAAAATGTATAAAAGTCGCAGTTTAACTTATTTACGTTGACAAGTTGATGTGGTGTAGCTTGAGCGCCATCTACTATAAATACTGCACCCACTTTATGGGATAAATCAGAAAGTTTTTTTATTGGGTTAACAGTTCCTAGGACATTAGATACATGGGTTATGGAAACAATTTTTGTCGATGGTTTAAAGTATTTTTCTGGATTGGATAGATCAAGTTCACCTTTTTTAGATAATGGAATAAAAGAAAGATTTGCTCCAGAACGATTAGCGGCTAACTGCCAAGGGACAAGGTTTGAATGATGTTCCATCTCTGAAACAAGTATTTCATCTCCTGGTTTTAAGGTATTCCCAAGTGAGTGAGCAAGAAGGTTAATTGATTCTGTGGTGCCACTGGTAAAGATTATTTCTTTTTCTGAATTTGCACCAATAAACGAGGATACCTTAATTCGAGCATCCTCAAATTTTTTTGTTGCTAAACTTCCAAGTGAATATATAGATCTATGCACATTTGCATTAGTCTCAGAATACATCGAATTAATAGTATTTAAAACCGCTTGAGGCTTTTGAGTTGTTGATGCATTATCTAAATAAATAAGATCTGAATTATTAAAGATTGGAAAGTCTTTTTTTATTTCATTTACAGAAAATTTCATTTACAGCATACCAAGTTCTAATTGAGCTTCTTCACTCATCATATCTCTATTCCACATAGGTTCCCAAACTAATTCAACCTTTACATCTTTTACGGTGTCAATTCCAATTACTTTTCTTTCAACTTCATCGGCGATCACAGGACCCATTCCACAACCGGGAGCAGTAAGTGTCATTTTTATTTCAACATTTTTATTATTTTCTGCTCCATTAATATTTAAATCGTATATTAATCCTAACTCCACAATATTTACAGGTATTTCAGGGTCATAGCATGTCTTTAATTGATCCCAAATTTGTTTTTCGATATCACCAGAAGGCGTGGTAGTATTTTCTTCTGGTGGTTTGATACCTAACGCATCTGCATTTTCTGCACTTATTTGTACCATATTTCCATTAATAAGTACTGTATAGTTACCGCCTAGTGCTTGAGTGATTCTAACTAAATTTCCTGCAAGTAGTTTTACTTTATCTCCAGATGGAACCATATATGCGTCGACATCACGAATTAATCTAATTGAATCAGAATTTGATTGACTCATTTTACAAGGCTCTTAATTTTTTCAACAGCATTAGAAAACCCATTTATCCTCTGGCTAGTAATTATTTTTTCAAGCCCGACAGCATTAAGGATATTATTGCTATTCATTGAAAGAACCTCATCCACGGGTTGGTTAGAAAATATCTTTTCTAAAATCAATAATAATCCTTTTACTATTAAAGAATCTGAATCAGTTTTGAATGTGTAGGTATCGTCATCATTTATTTTGCTGATTACCCATGCTTGAGAGGTACATCCACTAATTTTATTTATATTCGTTTTTTCAGAATCATCTAAGGTCCCGGAATTTTTTGCCATATCAATTAATTGAATAAATTTATCTTTAGGATCTTCAAAAACAATAAATGTTTCTCTTAGATTATTTAATTCTTTTTGAATACTCATTAATTGTTTTGATTGATCCATTGATCAAAGTGGCAGGTTACATAATTTTTAATTTCATTATTTTTAATAATCTCAATTATTTTTGAAGCAAAACCAAGTACTAATAAGGATGTCGCAGCTTTTTGGTCTAAACCTCTAGATCGAATGTAGAAAAGTGCATCTGATTCGAGAGCACCTGTTGATGATCCATGAGAGCATTTTACATCGTCTGTGTAGATTTCAAGTTGGGGATTAGAATTCATGAGTGCGTTATCGGAAAGTAATAGATTTTTATTCGATTGACTAGAATCAGTTTTTACCGCTCCATGTTGTACGATTGAACGTCCATTGAATACTCCAGTCGATCTATCTTTTAATATAAATTTAAAATTTTGTGAGCTTTCGCAATGGCTAGCTTTATGGTTTGTAATTACATGTGCATCTAAATGTTGTTTATTATCTGAAAGACTTAAACCATTTAAGGAACAATTTGCACCTTTTCCAATAAGGTTTGCAAATAGGTTAATTCTTCCTAATTGAGATCCAACCGCATATTGAACAAAAAAGTAGTTTGACTTTGTCCTTTGCTCAATATGTAGATTTCCCATATTAATTGTTGACTTAGAATTATTTTGAATCCTAATATGCTCAAGTTTTGCTTTTTCTTCTATATTAATGATTATCGATCCGTTGTAAAGGTATTTGTTACATTTGCCAACATGCTGTTCTACAAGATTTAATGAACTTGATTTTTCAAGGTCAATATGAATTCTTGGAGACACCATGATTTCTTCATTTCCTGAGCAAATAAATAGTATTCTCAAAGGTATTTTAACATTGGTTTCTTTTTTGATAATTAAACACATCCCACTATCCATAAATGCTGTATTTAAGAGGTCAAATGATGACATTTTTGGCTGATTCACCTTCCAGTTTTTAAATTCCATATATTCTAAATTGGAAAGAAGTTTGATTCCATTTGGGATAGAAGATAGATCCTTTTGGAAATGACCATTATAAAAAACAATTGTATGAAATGATTTAAGACCATATTCAGCAATATCGATTTGGGAGGGGGGAGCATCCTGAGCTCCGGATATCCTGAACTTATCATAGTTTATGATGGAAAGATCTGTATGTCGCCAGTCTTCCCATTTTTTATTTGGAAGGCCTTGTTCATTGAGATCGCGATATGCTTTTTTCCTCACGGGGTGGATTTTTTTTGAAAAATATTCTCTAGAAATTATTTTTTCAAATTCATTATTTAAGTAGTCAGGTATCATTATTCAAGCCATTGATAACCTTTTTCTTCTAATTTCAAAGCGAGGTCTCTACCTCCAGATCTAACAAATTTTCCATCTATAAGAACATGGACGACATCGGGTTCTATATATCGTAGTAATCGTTGGTAGTGAGTTATAACAAGAAATGATCGTTCAGAGCTACGATATTTATTTATTCCATTAGCAATGATTTTTAGTGCATCAATATCTAGGCCAGAGTCTGTCTCATCCATTATTACTAATTCTGGCTCTAGCGTTATCATTTGGAGTATCTCATTTCGTTTTTTTTCTCCACCAGAAAAACCATCGTTAACGGAACGTTGTAAATAAGATTTATCCATATCTAGTTCAGCCAATTTTTCCTTAACAATCTTCAAAAACTCTGCGGCATCTAATTCTTTTTTCCCAGAGTTTTTAAGTTTTGCATTTAAGGCTGCTTTTAGAAAATATGTATTGTTAACTCCGGGCATTACAATTGGATATTGAAATGACATAAAAATACCCGCCAAAGCTCTTTCTTCAGGAGACCATTCGATAATTGATTCATTTTTAAAGAGTATATCGCCTTTTGATATCTTATATCCATCCTTGCCGGTTATTACATTTGAAAGTGTGCTCTTGCCGGAACCATTGCGTCCCATAACAGCATGCATTTCCCCTGGCTTAATACAAAGGTTGAGTCCATTTATAATTTTTTTTTCGTCAACTCCAGCATGTAGGTTTTTTATATCTAGCATAGCCAATTTCCCGTACTAACCAACACTACCCTCAAGAGTAACCTCCATCAGTTTTGTTGCTTCAACGGCGAATTCCATTGGTAGCTCATTAAATACTTCCTTGCAGAATCCGTTAACTATCATTGAGACGGCATCTTCTGAAGAAATTCCTCTTTGATTACAATAGAATAGTTGATCTTCTCCAATATTTGAAGTTGTTGCTTCATGCTCCATCTTTGCGGAGGGGTTACGAACATCAATATAAGGGAAGGTATGTGCTCCACAAGTATTCCCAATTAAAATTGAATCACATTGGGAGAAATTTCTAGCTTGATCAGCGCCTTTCATAATTTTTACTTCCCCTCTATATGTTTGCTGACCTTTACCTGCTGAGATACCTTTAGAGATAATAGTACTTTTAGTATTTTTCCCTAAGTGTATCATTTTAGTCCCGGTATCTGCTTGCTGATAATTATTTGTAACTGCGACAGAATAAAATTCACCCACAGAATTGTCTCCCTTAAGTATGCATGAAGGATATTTCCATGTAACAGCAGAGCCAGTTTCAACTTGAGTCCAAGAAATTCTTGAGTTTTCTTCCAAGCATGTACCTCGTTTAGTTACGAAATTATAAATTCCTCCTTTACCGGTTTCCGGATGACCAGGAAACCAATTTTGAACAGTGGAATATTTTATAGTAGCATTCTTATGTGCTACTAGTTCTACAACAGCTGCATGTAATTGATTTTCATCTCTCATTGGTGCGGTACAACCTT
>CAYFIF010000109.1:0-6353 GCA_964343085.1 uncultured bacterium
TCTACACGCGTTGTCCCATGATGCATTGGAATAAAATCAGAAACTATCTTAGGTAAATCATATTCTTTTGCCAAAGCTAAACCGTCATTAACATGATTACGAATAATTTTAGCACTCATTGTAGCTGTTAACGCATCATGTGGATTCTCACCTAAATATTGATTTTCAATAAAATAATCAGATTTAACCATTTTCCCAATATCATGATAATATGCTCCTACACGACATAATAATGAATGGGCGCCAATAGCTGCGGCACATGATTCTGCTAAATTCCCAACCACAATACTATGGTTAAAGGTTCCATTCGTTTCTTGTTGAGCTTTCTTTAATAAGGGATGGTTATAATCAAGCAATTCAATTAAGCTAAGATCGGTTGTAACTCCAAAAGCGATTTCAAATAGATGAATGAACCCATAAGTTAAAAGTGGTGCAACAAGACTATTTATTAATAATAATTGAATATCTCCCAACATAGATATCCAAGTATGCTCTTTAAAAAGACCCAAGCCAAGTACTACAAGAACTGATGCCCCCATCAGAGAAAACATAGTAATAAAAAGCTGACTTCGTTTTCTTATATCTCGGATATTATACACAGCGATAGTTGATGTGAATAATGAGATTATAATAAAATCAATATTCTGTCCGGTCATTAAAGTCATTAAGACAACCATGGAGGTTGTTGCAATAAGTCCAATTCTCACATCAAATAAAATAGCCAATGCCATTGCACCAACAGTAACTGGAATAAGGAGCTCAGACCAATCAAGGCGTATTACAAAAATATAAGCTAAAACTATTTGCAGTAAAAAAATAATAGAAATAAGTAAAACCATTTTCCAATCATGAAAAGTATCTGGTCTATAAACAATTAAAAAAGTATAAAATAAAGTGAAAATAATTGATAATAAAATAAATCTCCCTAAATACCCTAAAAAAACAGTCCCTACGCCCGATGATATTTTTTGTTTTGATATGATAAAAGAAAGAGAATTCAATTTTTGCAAAATATCTTTGGTTATCCTTGTATTCGCATCAACAATCATTTCATCTTTTAGTATAACTCCACGAGATTTTGGAATCATTTTTAAACGTTGTTCCTGCATCTTTTCAGTAGATTCCAAATCATATTTTATATTGGGTTTCATAAATCTTACAATTAAGTCATATCCTAAATCTTTAAAATTGCTCTGCGTTGGATAACTGTTAAGCAATTCCTTTCGAGCTAGAGTCCATGCCGTTTCTAGATTATTAAATCTATCAAATGGGACTAATTCAGGAAAATCCCCCTGGTTAATAGTAATCTCTTCACTAAGAATATTTTTTATTGGAATATCATAAATACCTTCCGACCATCTATTCCTACAAATTCTAATAATATTGTTTTTATCAAAATTCAAATCATCTGTATTATTAAGATTTTTCTCAGGTTGCAAATAATCTTTCCATAAATTGTTATCTTTTATAAAAGGATATTCAAATTCTAGTTTATTTAATTGGTTAACTAATTCAGCACTATCAGCAACAAATACAGATCTTGCTTTTTCATATTGTTTATGATAGCGTCTCTCATAAACTAATCTTGTAGACTCTCTTAGCCTTCTTGACGCAATTCTAATATCTTTTACAATTGTAAAAAAATTGTTTACTTTATCTATTTGCAAATTGACTACATCATCTCTTCGATCAAAAATAAATGGGACAGATTTCAACTCCAAATTTTTTTCAATTTTCAATTGTTCTTCTGATTTTTGTATAGCAAAAGTAATGGGTGCAATGATAGGCTCTTGTGTAATATCATTTAGTTGATAAGAATATTGAAGCATTTTCCCACTTGGGAAAAGAAAAGCAATAATTAATACTAATAAAAAAATTATACCATATTGTCTAAAATATCGATCAATATTAAAAAATTTTGAGCTAACCAAATTAACTTTTTCTGATATCATATTTTATATTGTTTTAATATTTCTTGTGCTATGATAAGCCGTTGTATCTCGCTTGTACCTTCACCAATTTCAAGAATTTTTGCATCTCTAAAATATCTTTCAACATCATAGTCTTTAACATAACCATTCCCACCATGAATCTGAATAGCATCAATAGTAACTTTCATTGCTGTTTCACTTGCAAACAATTTGGCCATGGCCGATTCTTTCTTAATATTATAACCCTGATCTTTCATCCAAGCTGCGTGAAAAACTAAAAGCTTTGATGCCTCAATAGAAGTGGCCATATCTGCCAACTTAAAACTAATTGGTTGGAATTCATGTATATACTGGCCAAAAGCCTTCCGTTCTTTTGAATATTTTAAAGATTTTTCATATGCCCCCAAGGCAGTACCTACAGCTAAAGCACCAACAGATATTCTACCAGATGTTAAGGTTTTTAAAAAAGTTTTAAAACCGCTAGAAGGATCTCCAAGCAATGAGGATTGAGGAATTTTCATTTCTCTGAAAAATAACTGCCTTGTATCACTTGCACACCAACCCATTTTTTTTTCTTTTGGGCCGATCTCCAAACCTGGTGTATTTGTCGGTATAATAAATGCACCAATCCCAACTTTATTCCCATTTTCTTCTACTTGTGCCGTAAAAGAAAGTAGCTTTGCTTTTCCAGCATTTGTAATAAAAATTTTCCCACCATTAATTAAATAGTAACCCTCTTTTAGAATTGCTTTTGTTTCACAAGCCCCAGCATCACTGCCTGAACTTGGCTCGGTTAGGCCAAAAGCGGATATTGATTCACCGCTAGCAATACTTGGTAAATACATTTCTTTTTGTTTTTCATTACCTAACATCAAAAGTGGTAATGTTCCTAATGATGTATGTGCTGCCATTGTAATTGCAACCGATGCATCAACTCTAGCTAATTCCATAATTACAATAGCATATGAAATCATATCAAGTTCGGAACCACCATATTTTTTGGGAATATGAAATCCCATTAATCCTAATTCGGACATCTTTTTTACTAACCTTTCAGGAAATTCTTCTGCCTTATCCAATTCTTTTGCGACAGGAGCAATTTCTTGATCAGCAAATTTTCTAACCATATCTTGAATCAAAATATGATCATCACTAAAAAACAAATTATCCATTTTTCAAGTTTGTTTTCTTATTAGAAAAAATCTTTAAGGATAAATATACAGACTAAAGACAAAACACAAAACATAGAGTGATAAAAAATTAAAATCAAAGCTTGTAGATCAGCCAGTCTATAAGCCGAGTTTTGTGAAATGATTTAATATCATAGCGATAGTCATTTATCTAGGCCTAGCATCACTACCAAGCTCATGCAATTTACCCACTTCTCAAGCGGTGCGAACAACACCTCGAAGCCTATTCAATCTTGCACCAAATGGGGTTTACAAGCTCCTGAACTTTTTCTCAAGACTGGTAGTCTCTTACACTACCTTTTCACCCTTACTTTGTTTTACCAAAGCGGTTTATTTTCTGCTGCACTTTCCGTGCTCTATTAAAAATAGAGCCCCTCTAATTATGAGGCATTCTGTTCTTCGGTGCTCGGACTTTCCTCTTTCAAATTGTAGCTACATATTGAAAGCAACTATCCAACTGGCTAATCTATTTTTTAAATTAATTTACTTTCCCAGACTCCTTATATAGAAACCGACCACAAACACCACATCTGTGGATCGTTTTTAGTTTTATCTCTGATACTGTTTGAATTGGAATTTGAGAGCCGCATCCACCACAAGAGTTACCAGAAAGAGAAACAACAGCCAAACCATCGCGGGCATTAAGAACTTTTTCATATTCTAAAAATGTTTTTTGATCAACTTGGTTTATTTGGTCAGTCCTTTTTTTATCTAATATCGATTTTTCATCCGCAGATTCCAATATAGCATTTTTTAATTTCTCTTTTCGAACAACAAGATCTGAAGTTAAATTTTCTAACTCCGACTTAATTTCTGATGTCTTACTATCTAATGATTCTTTCTCTTCCATTAGTTCTATTATTTGTTTCTCTATTAGTTTGTTTTCTTCTTTATGATGATCAATTTCATTCATTATCGCATCATATTGCTTATTATTTGTAACAAGAAATAATTGGTCTTTTAATTTTTCAATTTTACTAGTATTATCAAGATTGCGACCTTCTAATTTGCTTAGTTCAATTTCTAATTCTTTCATGCGATTAAGATTATCATTAATGGTGTCATTAAGTCTACTTTCCTGCTGGTCTAGTTCATCTACTTTTTCTGGTAGATCGCCTAATAATTCACTAATGTCTTGTAGTTTTGTATCTATATCTTGTAGCTCTATTAACTGTTCAATCAAATCAATATCCTCTCAATAAAGAAAATGCACCTAAAGGTGCATTTTCTTGTTAATTACTTTTATAAAAACTGTAAATCTAAAAAAATTAGAAAACTTCGTTTTTATTACATTGCAAAATTTTATTACTTCTAAACGTTCCATTTACACTTTTATTTAGCTTCATATTTTACAACTAAACAAATTGCCTTACATTTATAAAAACACCATACCCTACATTAATTATTATTATTAATGTATCACCCATAAAAAGAAAAAGAATTAACCACTTTATGAAAAACCTAGACACTTTATTCAAATCTAAGCATATTGGATCGCTCAATGAAATTGATGAAATATTATCCTCAATTGGATTTGAAACACTTGATCAGTTTATTAATCAAATCATTCCTGAATCAATTAAAACAAATTCTGAAATCAATATTCCAAAAGCCCTGACGGAAACAAAAATGCTAGAAAGACTGAAACAATTAGCAAAAAAAAATAAAATAAAAAAATCATTCATTGGAATGGGATATTATGGGACAATAGTTCCCGAAGTAATTAAAAGAAATATTTTGGAAAATCCCGGTTGGTATACACAATATACTCCCTACCAAGCTGAAATAAGTCAGGGTCGACTAGAGGCTTTATTAAACTATCAAACGTTAGTTAGCGATTTAACGGGTTTGCCCATATCTAATGCCTCTTTATTAGATGAACCTACTGCTACATCTGAAGCAATGATTATGTTTTATAATATGACAACTGGGGAAAATAAAAATTGTTTTTTGGTATCAGACAAATGTCACCCACAAACGATTGATGTTCTTAAAACTAGATCTGAACCACTAGGAATTAAATTAAAAGTAGTAGATAATCAAAAAATTGAATTTAAAAATTCCGTTTTTGGAGTTGTTCTTCAAAATCCTGATACTGAGGGCAAAATACAAAATTTTTCATCAATATGTAAAAAAGCAAAAGAAAATGATTCCTTTGTATGCATAGCCACTGATTTACTTGCTTTAACAAAAATAAAAACTCCGGGTGAAATGGGAGCTGATGCTGCTGTTGGAAATTCTCAAAGATTTGGAACACCTATTGGATATGGTGGTCCACATGCTGGGTTTTTTTCAACTACTGAAAAATTTAAACGAAAAATCCCCGGTCGAATAATTGGCTTATCTAAAGATAAACATGGTCACCCTGCATATAGGATGGCATTACAAACTAGAGAGCAGCATATAAGAAGGGAAAAGGCAACATCAAACATTTGTACTTCACAAGCTTTGCTTGCGATAATTTCAGGAATGTATGCAATATATCATGGTAAAGATGGCTTATTAAATATAGCAACCCGAGTTAACAAATTAACACGAAAGTTAGCTCAATCATTGAAAAATTCAGGTTTTGATATTAAACACAAATATTTTTTTGATACAATCTGCATAAAAGCAAAAGATTGGAAAGAAAAAGCAGATTTGTTGAATATTAATTTAAGACAATTTGATGATTCTACTGTTGGAATTTCTTTAGATGAAACCAGCACAATAGATGACATCGAAAAAATAGCATCTATATTTAATGCAAAGATCTATGATGAAACATCTACTAATATTCCAAATAATTTGCTTAGAAAGTCTTCGTATTTAGAACACGCTACTTTTAATAATTATAAAACAGAAACAAAAATTATGCGCTATATGCATAAATTAGAAACTAAAGACCTTGCATTAAACTCAAGTATGATTCCATTAGGGTCTTGCACAATGAAATTAAATGCTGCTTCAGAAATGGAAGCACTAACATGGCCAGAATTTGGAGAACTACATCCCTTTTGCCCAACTGATCAAGCAAATGGTTATAGCGAACTTATTAAAGAATTAGGCAGTTGGCTAACTAGCATAACCGGTTTTGATGACATTTCTTTCCAACCAAATTCGGGAGCACAGGGTGAATATGCAGGCCTTTTATTAATCCGAGAGTATCATAAAAAAAATGGTGATCAAAAAAGGAATATTTGCTTAATCCCTGCATCTGCTCATGGGACTAATCCAGCTTCAGCTGTAATGG
>CAYFIF010000110.1:0-6350 GCA_964343085.1 uncultured bacterium
TGATCAGAATGCATATTTTAATGAACAGGAAAATAGATGGGAGTATATAGATAGGAATATTTCACTGGGTGTTTCTTATTATTATTCAATTACATCTGTAGATAGTAGCGGTAGAGAGAGTTGGCATACAAATAGGAATGAAACACCTCTGCAGGCCGTTAGCGCACCAAAAGAAAATGCCTTAAATATAAAAGTATTTCCTAATCCTTTTCAAATTACATCTGGAATACCAACAGCGGGTCAGGAAAATATGATTACATGGACGAATCTACCTTCGCCATGTAAAATATCTATCTTTACTAGTGGTGGAAAATTAATTAAAGAAATTTTTCACAAAGGCTTAACGGGAGATGCTTCATGGAATCAGAGAACAGATTCAAGACTGATTACATCTCCTGGAATATATTTTTGGGGTGTAGAATCTGATGTTGGTAATGCAAAAGGGACTCTGGTGATTGTTAAATGAAAAGTTTTGTTCTATTATTTTTGACTGGAGTTTGTTTTGGACAAATTGACTATGGTTTCAATTTTTCTAAATCTGGTTCTGCTGGATTTCAATTTTTAATGATTGAAGCTGATGCTATTTCTGCTGGTTTATCAGGTGCTTCATCAACAATTAATTCAGGTTCTAGGGGTTCCTTCAATAACGTTTCAAGTTTAACTGGGATAAAACAATTATCAATATCAATGTCAAATGTTAATTGGCTTGCTGGATCAAATTTAAATTCTGCTGCCTTATCCATAAGGAGAGGTAGCAATGTGTATGGTTTAGGTATTTTATCTTTTAATATTTCTGAATTTGAAGAAACAACGGTAAGTAGCCCTATGGGTACGGGAAGAAAAGTTAATGCGGGGAATAACTTATTAGGTTTTATGATTGCTAGGAATTTTACAGATAAATTGAGTTTAGGAACTTCTTTAAAATATGTTGAAGAACTACTAGATAATTATAAATATAATAATTTTATGTTTGATATTGGCTCATTCTATAAAACGGGTTTTAGGAACCTGAATCTGGCTTTTGTTTTTCAGCATCTAGGCCCGGATATAACTCCTGTCAACACAAAATTTAGATCGCCAATGTTGTTTAGACTTGGTGTAAGTGATAATATATATAACAATAAATTTCTGAAAATAAAATTATTGTTTGAACTAATTCATCCTACAGACGATGAAGACTATATCATAATTGCACAAGAATTATCTATTATTAATAAGTTGTCTTTTAGGTACGGTAATAAAATAGGGGATGAACTATTTGATCAGTCCATTGGTTTAGGAATTATTGATTTTAATATGTTTTACGGATATAAGGTATCGATTGATTATAGTATTATTTTTCTGGATTATATTTTTGATAATATTAATATGATTTCTATTACGCTAAATAGATGAAACTTTTAAATAAAATATGTTTAAATTTTTTTTTAATCACATTCATTTTTAACCTAAATGCATGTGAAAAAAAAGTAAAAAAAAATTTAGAATATTGGTCGATCGGTGGCGCTGCTGACACTGATTATAACGCTTCCGAATTATTTAATTCACAATCCAGTTTTGATGTTAAAACTGTTTCCATTCCATGGACGGAGCATGAAAAGAAAATACTTACTGCAATTTTAAGTGGTGATCCACCAGATATAATCAGTGAGTTTGCTCCATTAAAATTATGGGCTAGCAGGTCTTCGTTAATTCCTCTTGATAATTATATTTTTGAAGATAATTTTGATACTACGCAAATTTTCGAATTTTTATGGAGCGAAATGAAATGGGAAGGGAAAACCTATGGCATCCCGATTAACACTGTTTCGTATGCTTTTTTTTGTAATCAAGATATTTTTAATGAGCTGGGAATAAAATCATTACCCAGAACTTGGGCTCAAGTACGTAAAATATCAAAAAAAATTGTTAGGTTTGATGATTTTGGTTTTTTAAATAGAGTAGGCTACCTTCCAATTTATGGTAATTTTAGGACCTCAAATGTTATAGCCTGGCAGCTTGGGGAAAAATTTATTTCTGGGGATGGAGATGTTAATTTTAATTCAAATGAATTGGAAGAATCTTTTTCTTGGGTTAGAGATTTTATTGATGATATTGGTCTGGATAATGTTTTACAGCTTATGGGAACTTTCGGAGTCGCAGAGCAGCACGGGTTCATCTCAGAAAAAGTAGCTATGATGATATTAGATAGTAGCTTTCCTGAAATAATTGAAAAATATAATCCGAGTTTAAACTATACAGTTATTCCCATTCCATCTTTTAAAAGTTCAAAGACAGTTTCTAGTGCTGGCACATGGTGGGTTGGAATACCCAAAGGTGTTAAACACCCCAGAAAGTCTTGGGAGTTCATTAAATTTTTAGCTAGTGAAAAAAATCAAATTGATTATTTAAATAAGACAGAAGAGAGTTTGTTTTCTGCTAATAAATCAGTTGCTCTCAGAAAGGATTCAAAGAGAACACCCTTTTATGATGTTTTTATATCGCAGCTTGAACATAGTAAATCTCCAAGTATAATACCTCTTGCTCATGATAAGTTTTGGGAAGAATACATTAGAGCTGAGGAACGTATTATAAGAAGAATAGATCCCGTAAAAGCAATATTAACTAATGCGGAAAATCAAATTCAGTTTGAGCTAGACAAATCTATACGATACTATAATTTTGTTAATGAGAAGGAAAATTAAATAATGGTAAAATGGAAGGTTATTTTAATTTTTTTAATGCCCTGGATCGTGGGTTTTTTGGCTTTTGGAATTTATCCTATAATTATTTCTTTTTATTACAGCCTCTGTCAGTATGATGTTTTGCAAATACCAATGTATATAGGATTTGAGAATTACAGGAATATATTTTTTAACGATAATTTCTTCTTTAAGGCAATCTCAAATACTGTTTATTATACAATTTTTAGAGTACCTCTTAATATTTTCTTTTCGCTTTTACTTGCTATTTTATTAAATAGAGCAATTAATGGAATAGGTTATATTAGAGCGATTTATTTTCTTCCATCTTTAGTATCAGGTGTGGCTCTTTCAGTAATTTGGTTATGGATATTTAATCCGCAAATAGGTCTTCTAAACGTAATAATTGCTTTTTTTGGTCTAAAGGGGCCACTCTGGTTACAAGATCCACAATGGTCAAAACCCGCGATGGTATTAATGAGCTTGTGGAGTATTGGTGGGGGTAGGATGTTAGTATTTTTAGCTGCTCTTCAAAATATAAGTCCCAGGATATATGAAGCTTTCAAGCTTGATGGTGGAACTGATTTTCAGTCTTTTTTTCATATTACTTTACCAATGATATCGCCAGTTATATTTTTATGGTCAATAATCGAAGTGATTGCGTCTATGCAAGTTTTTACCGAGGCATTTATTATGACAAAAGGAGGGCCCTTGGACAGTACTCTTTTTTATAATCTATATCTCTATAATCAGGCATTTGAAAATTTTAATATGGGGTATGCATCTGCTTTAGCATGGATTCTTTTGATCATAACATTAGTGATAACTACAATACAATTTAGATTATCAAAAAAGTATGTTTATTATGAAGGTTTAAAATGAAAAAAATAATTATTTACTTCATTTTATACGTTGGAATGTTATTGTCTATGATTCCCTTTTTGTGGATGTTAATTACTTCGCTTAGATCAGGGAATTATAGTCTCGGAATATCATTAGATACGCTTTTTGAGAATTTAAGTTTTGAAAATTATATTACTATCTGGGAAAAAATTCCGCTTTTACAATATACAAAAAACTCTATCTTTATTTCTTTTTTTACAATTATAGGAACGGTTTTTTCTAGTTCATTTGTAGCGTATGCATTCTCAATTCTAGAATGGAAAAATAGAGATAAATTATTTTTATTTATTATTTTCACAATGATGATTCCGCTACAGGTCACTATGATTCCAGTTTTTGTAATTTATAAGCAGTTGGGCTGGCTTAATTCATTTAAGCCTTTAATTGTTCCCGCTTTCTTAGGAGGCGGAGCATTCAATATATTTCTTTTCAGGCAATTTTTTCTAAACATTCCTCGTGAAATAATTGATGCTGCAAAGATGGATGGTTTAAATCACTTTCAAATATACTGGACTATCGTTTTGCCAATGGCAAAATCAATTATTGCAACAGTTTCTATATTAACATTTATGTTCACCTGGAATGATTTCATGGGACCTTTAATATATTTATCTGATAAATTAAAAGGTACCCTAGCGCTAGGAGTCATGTTGTTTGTAGGCCAATATCAAACCGAGTGGGGGCAAGTTATGGCGATATCGATTTTGATGATTGCACCGGTGATCTTAGTTTTTGTTTTATTTCAAAAATATTTTATAAGTGGTTTAATGTTTGGCGGGAGTAAAAACGGATAAAATAGGAGAAAAAAATGATTCCAGAGTCAAAATTTTTTCAAAGTGATGAGTTAAATCATGATCTTAACAGCCATTTTAACCCACCTGGATTAACAAATTTTATTGGAGTAGCTCAGGTTGATAATGATCTCACAGGTGTAAGAGGGTTGAACTTTCCACCTTTTGGGACTTCACTTAACCGGACCTGTGGTCTTTATCTAGATGGCGTATATTTTCCAAGCAAAAATATTCCTGTCTCCTTTCAGTGGAGGCCAGATAGGATTATCAGAAAGACAAAACACGATGGTATAGAATACCAAACAGATACAATGCTTCTAGGATACCACAATGCTTTAATAATTAGGTTTAGATCAAAAAATACAAGTGGAATAGCACAAGAAAAAAAAATCAAACTCCAGCTAAATGGTGGAGTAACAAGGAATTTAAAAGACTGGGCCAATTGGATTCCCCCTATGGAGGAAGATAATTCCCAAGAGTTTGATATCTCAAGAAATGCAATAATTTATTCTGCTAAAAAGAGTAAAGCTTATTTATTACAATCCGTTACGGGCCCAGTCAATAAAATTGATCATTTTGGTATTGAAAAAACTTTGAAAATTAAACCTGGTAGGGAGGTTGAATTTTATTTTTTTGCTATTATAGATGAAAATGTAAGCAAGGCTCAAAACTTGTGTGATCAGTTAAATCAAAAAAAAGAAACCTTGTTCCAAGGTAACACAAAGTTTTGGGATGATGAGATAAAATCTATTTTTGAAAAAAACAATTCTAATTATGATGGTCACTTGCCGATCATTAGAACAACAAACAAATCGCTTGAAAAACTTTATTACATGGGTATAATGGGCGTTATTTATTTTAGAAGAGATAACCCAATTTCTTGTATGGGAAGAACTTACGATACATTGATGCCTCGCTATTGGCAGACCGTCACTTTTATGTGGGATTATTATCTAAGCGGTACTGTTCATGCAATGTTAGATCCTGGTGTCATGAAAAAGTATTTAGAAAATTGGATGAAAATAGATACTCATACTTGCTTTGGTTCTGAATATATATCTGGGAAACCAGTCGGGAACTGGTATTCAATTAATGATCACGCTATGGTGATGATGATAAAAGAATATTTACGCTGGACAGGTGATTATAAATGGCTAGAGTCTAGGCCGGATAATAAAAGATCGGTATCGCAATTCTTTGATACTTATGTGAATGAGTACAAAAATTTTATGACGAAAAATAAACTTGCTGATTATGGCGGGATCAATAATCTACTGGAGTGTGTAAGCAGTTATGTGCATGAGGTTGCAAGTCTAAATGCCGCGAATATTGCAAATTTGAAGTATGCGTCTGACCTATATTCTTTTTTGGGACAAAATGGAAAGTCAGAGGCATTTTCAGATGCGTGCTCTCCTATACTAGAAGCTTTAAGCGATTTGTATGTAAATGGTGAGGGTTATTGGAGAGCGCGGCAGCCTGATGGGACTCTTTTAGACGTGCGGCATGCTTATGATTTTTTTACTGTTATAAATACTATAGGCTCATTTTTAAAGGATAAGCAAAAGATGGAGATGGTCTCATTTTTTTTAAAAGAATTAAAAACAGAAAAATGGATGCGAGCATTATCTGAGTCAGATAATGACGCGATGTTCAGTCTTAGACCCGATCATCAGTGGAATGGTGCTTATCCTGCGTGGCCATCTCAATCCTTAATCGCTTTGATAAAATGTGGTGAAGTAGGAGTCGCAACAGAGTGGTTGAATGGGTTAGCAGAAAGTGCAAACCAAGGACCGTTTGGTCAAGCACATTTCTCTGAGACAATCATGGATATGGATTCAAATGGAGCTAGAAAATCATCCGCAGAACAACCATGGATTTGTGATTGGACCTGTTCATCTAATGGGAACTGGTTTGACGCAATAATTAATGGTTTTGCTGGAATAAAAACAACATTTGATGGAGGCATTACCGCTGA
>CAYFIF010000111.1:0-6329 GCA_964343085.1 uncultured bacterium
GGTCGTTATCTCTGATGAATGCTATGAACGTTTAGTATACCAAGGAAAATTTTTTAGTGCTGAAAAATTAAATCGTGATAAAAACATTGGTGCTTCTGTAGTCTCTTGTTTTAGTCTATCCAAAACATATGCTATGACTGGTTGGCGTATTGGATATGCAGCTGGTCCAAAAGAAATAATTAAGGCAATGTCTAAAATACAAGGGCAAGCTACATCTTGTGCAAACTCAATATCACAAAAAGCTGGGATTGTCGCATTAACAGATAACCAAGAATGTGTAAAAAAAATGCGGGACAAATTCTTAAATAGGCGGAATCATATGTTGCCATTGCTTAATGATTTAAGTAATGTTGTTTGTGATAATCCAAAAGGAGCATTCTATGCATTCCCAAATTTTAAATACTATATTGGGAAGGAAGCGGGTAAAAAAATTATAAAAGATACATTTGATATTTCTGAGTATATTTTAGAGACTGCGAAGGTTGTTACGGTCCCAGGTGATGGATTTGGCGCACCAGGATATGTAAGGTTTTCTTATGCAACAAATAAAAATAATATTAGTGAAGGAATTAATAGAATAAAAACTGTTCTTCAAAAGATAAAATAAAGGAAAATTATGAAAGAAGGAATTCACCCAGAAAATTACAGGTTAGTGGTATTTAAAGACACATCATGTGACTATGCTTTCTTAACTCGATCCACTGTAGAAACAAAAGAAAAAATTAAATGGGATGATGGTAATGAATATCCATTATGCAAAATAGAGATATCAGATAAATCACACCCTTTTTATACAGGTAAGCAAAATTTAATAGATACCGCAGGTAGGATTGAGAAATTTAACAAAAAGTATGGTAGAGAATAGATAATCAATAGCCTACCTATTTTTTTATATATCAATAGTGAATAATTAATTTTTTTAATGGAAGGTTTATTCCTAGAATCATTAATCAGCCAGTATTTTTAACTAACCAAATTTTTTAATATATAAACTTTGTCTCATGAAAGATAAGTTGAGCATAATTATAGATAAGTATAATCACCTGACAGAAATGATGACAAAAAAAGAAATCATTTCGAATCAAAAAAAATTAACTTCGATTGCAAAAGAACATCGACAGTTAAATGAAATTGTAATTATTGCTAAGGAATATATTTCAATCTTTGATCAAGTTGAAGAATACAAAGAAATTATTTTGGGTGATGATAAAGAGTTAATAGAAATTGCTCAAGAAGAAATTGAAATATCAAAAAAAAGATTAGAGGAAATTGAAAATTCTCTAAAAATTCTCCTTCTCCCTAAAGATCCGAATGATGAGAAAAATCTTATTCTTGAAATCAGAGCCGGGACAGGCGGCGATGAAGCGGCTTTATTCGCAGCTGATCTTTATAGGTTATATATTAGGTATTCAGAGCGGAAAAATTGGCAATTTAAGGTCTTAAGCTTGAGCGATACTGGCATTGGAGGGTTTAAAGAAGTGATAGTATCTATACAAGGCGCTGGTGCTTTTGGAATGCTAAAATACGAAAGTGGTGTGCATAGAGTTCAACGTGTTCCAAAAACTGAGACTAGTGGTAGAGTCCACACATCGGCTGCTACTGTAGCTGTTTTACCTGAAGCAGAAGACGTTGACATAGAATTAAATGAATCTGATTTAAAAATTGATACATATAGAGCTAGCGGAGCAGGGGGGCAACATGTGAATAAAACGGAATCAGCGATTAGAATCACGCATTTGCCTACAAATTTGGTTGTCACATGTCAAGATGAATCATCACAGCATAAAAATAGAGCAGCAGCTTTGAAAGTTTTGAAATCTAGACTTTTAGCACAAGAAAAAGAAAAAGTAGATGCTAAACGAGCAGCAGAAAGAAAAAGCCTGGTATCAACAGGGGATCGATCAGCAAAAATCAGAACATATAATTTTCCTCAAGGAAGAGTTACAGATCATCGAATAAATTTTACAACTCATAGACTAAATGAAATTTTAGATGGAGATATTAACGAAATTATTGAAAAATTAAAGATTACCGAACAGCAAGAACTTTTATCATCATCTATGAGTTAAGTTTTTTTAACTGATAAATAAATTATTAATGAACTTATTTGGACAAACAAAAAAATGGTCCATAAATCAAATAATTAATCTTGTGAATAATAATTCATTTTTTTTTGATGAGAATGAAAATTGGAAGATCGATATAGAGTTATTTCTTTGTAGTATATTAAAATGTAAGAAAACGGACCTCTATCTTAATTCTGAAAGAGTGCTTAACAAATTACAATTATCTGAGCTTATGCATTACATTGATAGAAGAAAAAGTAATGAACCGGTACAATATATAATCCAAAGTTCTAATTTTTATGGTAGAAATTTTTTTGTTGATCAAAATGTTTTTATTCCTAGGCCGGAAACTGAACGATTAATTGATATTACTAAGGAAAAAACAAAAAATTTAAAATCACCAATAATTTTTGATATTGGTACTGGCTCCGGCTGTATTTCTATTACATTAGCTATAGAAATTCCTGATGCTCAAGTACTTGCTAATGATATATCAAAAGATGCTATAGATGTAGCAAGAAAAAACATGAACACTTATTTCGTAAAAAATTTACAATTGATTAATGAGGATGTTTTTTTAAATCTGGGTTGTAATTCATTGGACATTTTAATTTCAAATCCACCCTATATAAAACTTGATGAATATTTTTTGCTTATGCCGGATGTCATTAATTTTGAACCAAAAGCAGCTTTGACTGATAGGTCTAATGGCCTTTCTTTTTATAAAAGGATTGCAGAATTGGGGAATTTAAAACTAAACAAAGGAGGTTGGATAATATTAGAAGTTGGGAAGGGCAAACATCCTTTGGAGGTAAGAGAAATATTTAATAATTATGATTATGATAATATAGAACTATTTAAAGATTATAATGGAGACTATAGAGTAATAGTAGCTCAAAATTGATTGTTAATATAATTATTCATCATATAAAACTATTAAGACCAATTAATCTTGGTACAGCTGCTTTGGCTATGCTTTTAGCTGGTGGGATTGTTGACAATTATAATGATATGACCACGTTGTCTATTATTATAATAGTAGTTGTTTGTTTTACAGGAGGGGCGAACTCTTTGAATGATGTATTAGATTTCGAAATAGATATAATTAATAGACCTTCTAGACCAATCCCATCTGGGAAAGTAAAAAAATCCACAGCAGCCTATATCAGTTTAATTTTATTTATAATAGGTTTATTGTTTTGTTTAAATCTTTCAAATTCAGCGATTATAATTGGTTTATTAATATCGATGCCAACTTTATTGTTGTATACTAAATATTTTAAAGGTGTTCCTATTTTTGGAAACATTATAGTCGCTTTTATTATTGGGCTTTCCTTTATTTTTTGTGGGTCAGCATTTGGGTCAACAGGTCAAATGATTGTACCATCTTTGTTGGCGTTTGGCTTAACATTTGTACGTGAATTAGTAAAAGATATTGCCGATATAGATGGGGATAAATTTGTTGGATTAAAAACATATCCAATAATTGCTGGTAAAAAGAACGCAATTAGACTGGTAGTGGGTTCATCAATTTTTGTTGGATTCTTTTCTTTTATTCCGTTTTTTACTGGTTATTATAATTTTTGGTATGGTTTGTTTTTAATTTTTGGAGTTGAGATCCCCTTGAGTGTAATTGTGATATTAATGTTAAAAAAACCTGAAATTAATAACATAAAATATTGTGCTCGTCTTTTAAAGTTTAGTACCATAGTTGGATTAGTTGCGATTTATATTGGAGAAAATATATGACCTCTGAATTTGTACATTTACATAACCACTCTGATTATAGCCTATTAGATGGTGCTCAGCGAGTTGATCAATTAATCGATACCATCAGCGATCTTAACATGGACTCAGTTGCTTTAACTGAGCATGGGAACATGTTTAGTGTTATACCTTATTACAAACAGGCTAAAAAAGCAGGAATTAAGCCAATTATTGGTTGTGAAATATATGTAGCGATAGGTGACAGATTCGATAAAACCCCAAAACCCCAAGGTGGGTGGGGTAATAATCATTTAGTGCTTTTAGCAAAAAATTATATAGGTTATATGAATTTGATGAAATTAGTTACGGTCGGATATTTAGAAGGGTTTTATTACAGGCCAAGAATTGATATGAAAATTTTGGAAGAATATAGCGATGGATTAATCTGTTTGTCTGGTTGTTTAAAAGGCATAATTCCAGAGAAAATGTTAAAAGGGGATTACGAAGGGGCAAGGGAATCAGCTATAAAATTTTCTGAAATTTTTCCGGATCGTTTTTACTTAGAAATTCAAAACCATGGTATACCAGAGGAAGAACAAAATATTATTAATATGAAAAAACTTTCCGATGAATTAAATCTCCCCATTGTATGTACTAACGATGCACATTATTCAAAAAAGAATCATTCAGACGCACATGATATACATATTTGTTTAGGAACGGGGAAAGAAAGAAGCGACCCGAATCGGTTGCGATATGCAACACCAGAATTTTATTTTAAAACTCAGGATCAGATGCATAATCTGTTTAAGAGTTTCCCAACAGCTATTGAAAATACTAGAAAAATAGCAGATTCTATTGAATTAGAATTACCTATGGGTGAATATCATTTGCCTAATTTCCCTATACCAGTAGATGCGCCTGTGCAAAATCCGAGCGAATATTTAAAGCTGCTCACTAATGAAGGCGCTAGTAAAAAATATGGAGAAATTTCACCTGAAATACAAAAACGAATTAACAATGAATTAGATGTTATTGGACAAATGGGCTTTGATGGCTATTTTCTTATTACAGCAGATTTTGTTAAATATGCCAAGGACAATTTAATTCCAGTTGGTCCCGGTAGAGGTTCTGCAGCTGGAAGTATTGTATCATTTTCTTTGGGGATTACTGATATTGATCCATTAAAGCATAATCTGCTATTTGAGAGATTTCTAAATCCACATAGAGTAAGTATGCCAGATATTGATATTGATTTTTGTATTGAGCGCCGATCAGAAGTTATTGATTATATTAGAAACCAGTATGGTGAAAACTCAGTTACTCAAATAATTACTTTTGGAAAAATGAAAGCCAAGCAAGTTATTAGAGATGTTGGAAGAGTGATGGGATATTCATTTGGTGAAGTAGATCGGATTGCTAAAGCAATACCTGATGAGCTTAATATAACACTAGAAGATGCAATAAATAAAAACTCTGATTTTAGAGAAATGGCCGAAGGAGAGTATAAAGAATTGATTGAACATTCTAAGGTTTTAGAAGGTATGAATCGCCATGCATCGACTCATGCAGCTGGGGTTGTTATTGCAGATGGAGATTTGACTAATTATGTACCGCTTTACAAATCATCTAATGGGGATATAACAAGCCAATATGATATGAAAGGGCTTGAGGATCTTGGTTTATTAAAAATGGATTTTTTAGGATTACGTAACCTAACTGTAATTGATAAAACAAAGAAATTAATTAAACGACAAAATAAAACCATAGATGTTGGAGAAATATCCTTTAATGATGAGAAGGTTTATAACCTCTTTTCTAAAGGCTTGACTACCGGAATATTCCAGTTTGAATCATCTGGGATGCGAGAATTTTTAAAAAAATTGCAACCCTCAAGCATTGAAGACCTAATTGCAATGAATGCCTTGTATAGGCCCGGACCAATGCAAAATATTGATAATTTTATTTCGAGAAAACAGGGTAAAAAGGATATAGTTTATCCGCTCCCTATTCTTGAACCTATATTAAAAGAAACATATGGTATTATTGTATACCAGGAACAAGTAATGCAAATTGCAAATGTGGTTGCAGATTTTAGTCTTGCTGAGGCAGATATTATGCGTCGCGCTATGGGTAAAAAGAAAAAAAAATTAATGAATGAATTATCAATTAAGTTTATTTCTGGTGCGCGGGGGAAAGGAATAAATAAAAGAAAAAGCGAAGAAATTTTTTCATTGATAGAAAAATTTGCACAGTACGGTTTTAATAAAAGTCATTCAACTGCATATGCTTATATTGCATATCAAACGGCATGGCTAAAAACATATTATCCAGCTGAGTTTATGAGTGCAAACTTAACAAGTGAGATGGGCAACATAGACAGAATAGTAATATTAATTAATGATTGTAAAAAATTAAATATTGATGTTTCCCCGCCTGATATAAATATTTCTGAGCAAGAATTTTATCCAGTCAATAGGAATACTATTTCGTATGGTCTAAACGCTATAAAGAATGTTGGTACGAAAGCTCTAGAATCAATAATAAATGAAAGGA
>CAYFIF010000112.1:0-6318 GCA_964343085.1 uncultured bacterium
ATAGGAAATAATGATAGACTCTTGATTAGAGTTGATGCAATCCAACATTCAATCTCAATTCAAATAGAAAGATCATATTTAAAATTGTTATGATTAAACCTGATTGAATAATATAATTAATATATGAATATTGACTTTTTTAGATATCAAAGCATTTTCATTTTTCTTATAAATATTATTGTAATTCCGTATGCATTTTGCTCAGAAAACATGCTAGGTGTTTGGATAAATTCATCAGTTAATAATAAAAAAATATTTGTTTTCGATTTTCAAAAAAATAATAGGTTTGAGTTAAATATAAAAAAAATTGACGGTAAAATTTCAAAACACTATGGAGAATATTTTATAAATAAAGAAAAAGTACCTAATACTATAGACCTAAAAAACATAACTAATCACACAGGACCACTTTTTGGTATTATCAAAACAATTGATAATAATTCAATTTTAATTTCAGAATTTTCAAAGAAATGGAAGTTGAGACCAATATCATTTAGAAAAAATAATTCAAGAATATTTAAAAAATTAATAAAGGAATAATAGCATGGACCCCATAAAAGATTTAATTGTCTCATATGAGAATAGTATCCCTATACTTGGATTCATAATAAATTTTTCCCTAACATCAATATTATCTTGGATTTTAGCATTAGTTTATCAAAAATATGGTACATCTTTATCTAATAAGGAATCTTTAGCAAAAATTCTTGTCTTTATATCAGTAACTACTATGCTAATTATTACTATAGTCAAGTCTTCTTTAGCATTATCTCTAGGTTTAGTAGGCGCACTTTCAATAATCCGGTTTAGAACTGCTATTAAAGAGCCGGAAGAATTAGCCTATTTATTTTTGGCTATTTCTATAGGACTAGGTTTTGGAGCAAACCAATCCTTGGTAACTATTACTTCCTTTATCTTGATAATCTTTCTAATAATTGTATTATTCTATTTTTTTAAAAATGCCAGCAAAACTAATAACATGTTTATAACCATTGAATGTTTGAATAAAAAAAATATCGATATTGATATTTTGTCAAAAATTTTTATTGATAATTGTAGTATGGTAAAGCTTCATCGTTACGATACATCCTCAGAAAACTTTGAAGCAATATTTCTAGTTTCACTTAATAATTTACTATCGATCAAAGAAATAGAAGAGAAAATAATAAACTTAAATAGTAATACAAAAATCACTTTTTGGGAAAACAAAATTTAATCTGCAGTGATTTTAAAAAATGCCAAGGAAAAGTTTGCTTTAAAAAAGAAATGGATATTTAAAGTTTTTTTTACTTTGATATTTATTACACTTGGAATGATAATACAAAGATTCGGGATTATTGGTAATACAATAATCCCTTACTTAAATGAAAAAAAAGAACAAATAAATATTTTTACCAATACTTTTAAAGGAAAAGTAATACATATTAATATTCCTTTTAATGATTATAAAAAATTAAGTACTAAAAGAAAAATTGCATTAGATAATGGATTTTTATTTAATGATATTAATAGTTCAGTTTCTGGTAATCTCATCTTTGGAACCGATACATCTAGGATAAAAATCAGACTTAAAGGAGATTGGATTAGCCACCTAGACACAAGAAAATGGTCCTTTAGAGTTGAACTAAAAGAGGATAAAAATTTATTCGGATTAAAAAAATTCTCCCTTCATCACCCCAGAGAAAGACATTGGATAAATGAATGGATATTCCATAAAGCTTTAAGCCAAGAAAATATTATCTTTCTAAGATATTACTTTGTGAAAATAATATTAAACGGGGAAGATCTAGGAATTTATGCTCTTGAAGAACATTTTGATAAAACTTTAATTGAAAACAACCAAAAAAGAGAAAGTGTAATTATTAAATTTAATGAAAATCTATTGTGGGAAGAATTATTTCAATATACAGGATTAATTCAAAATTTTCCATTCTCAGGTTATGGCTCTTTTAATTCTAGTTCAATCAAAGGATTTAACCAAAACTATATTAATAATGATTCACTGTTAAGCCATTATTACAAATATTCATCTTCTATGCTTTACGAGTATAGAAATGGAAAATTGGAATTAGATGATGTTTTTGATATAGAAAGCTTGAGTAAATATTTTGCTTTATGTGACTATTTGTGCGCAAATCACAGCATTTTATGGAATAACTTGAGGTTTTACTTCAATCCTATTACAAGGAAATTAGAACCAATTGGTTTTGATGCAACAATCAAGTACAACGATAGATTGATTGTAGACCAAAAAAATAATTTGAAAAGCAATAGGTTTTTTCTTGAAAAACTTTTTGAAAATGAAAAATTTCTAAAATCATACTTTGCTAATTTAAATCATTACACAAATACCCATTTTTGGAAAAATTTCAAATTGAAAAATCATAATTTTATGCAAGAACAAATTGATATTTTACGAACCGAGTGGCCTAATTATTTACCTGATACATCCATATTTACAAAAAAAGAACTGCTATTAAAAAATTTATTTTCTCCCACTCACTCAACAATCTCATTCATAGAAAATATAGATGGAAAACAAATCACTATTTCTATAGCGAACACACAAAAATTACCTTTAGAAAACTTCAGCTTAAAAGTTCAAAAGAAAAACCTTTATCCTTATAGTCAAAATTTTTGGATGAAAGGTAAGATTGATAATAATACAATTTCTTTTAAAGATTTATTATTTAAAAAACCAAATCAATTTATTTTTAATAATCCCCTAGGTTTTATTTTAAAATATGAAATTCTTGGTTCAAATAAACCAATATACTCATCAGTGTTAAATAAGAATCCTAATCAATTTAAAAAAATCAATTTTGATTACGAATTAATTAATTATTCTAATTTCTCATTTATAAAAGAAGATTCTACCAATACTGAAATCTTTTTTTTATCAGGGCATCATGTTATTAAAGAAAATATTTATTTCCCAAGCGATAAAAAAATTTTTATTTACGAAAACACTAAAATTGATTTTACTAATTATTCAGCAATATTCTCTAAATCTCCTTTTTACATACTTGGCAAAAATGAAAATCAAATCATTTTTTATTCCTCGGATTCTAGTGGCCAGGGATTCAATATTATTAATTCAAAAAACAAATCAATTATAAACTATGCAAATTTTTCAAATTTTAATTTAAGATCATTTGAAACTAACTTTAAAACTGGGGCAATAACAGTCTATGAGTCTCCAATTGAAATAAAATACTGTAAATTTTTAGAAAATAACTTTGAAGATGCATTAAATATAATTAGATCTGAATTTATAATTGATCATACTTACTTTATTAATAACAAATATGATGCACTAGACATTGATTATTCCTTTGGGGAAATAAACAATAGTTATTTTTTCAGAAGTGGTAATGATGCAATAGATTTTTCTGGAAGTATTATAGAAATGGAAAACATAACAATTAAAGATGCAGGAGATAAAGGAATAAGCATTGGAGAAAATTCAAAGGTATTAATCCAGAATGTTAAAATAACCGATACGAAAATCGGAATCGCAAGTAAAGATTTATCTGATTTAAAGATTGATATCGCTAATGTGAATAATGCATTAGTTGGATTTTCTGTATTTCAAAAAAAGGACGAGTTTGGCCCAGCATCCATCGAAGCTAAAAACATTGTAATTGAATCATGTATTGATAGTTTTTGGGTTGAGACTAAATCAAAACTAATAATTGATAATAATCATGTTCCTCCAAATAAAGAAAATATAAAAGAAATCTTGTATTGATTTATATATTATAAATAAATATATCAGAAAATGCGCTACGAAAGAAAGTTTATTATAAATAATGATTTAAATATTAATATTGAAAATATAGTCAAAATTATACATGGGCAATTCTCTCCAATCTATTCATCGAGGTATATTAACAACATTTATTTTGATAGTATAGACCTTAATAATTTTCACAATAATTCTGAAGGTTTATCCAAAAGAGGGAAAACAAGGATAAGATGGTATAATAAATTTTTCGGAAAATCAGATCAACCGACTATTGAGTTAAAAGAAAAAATCGGAGTACTAGTTAAAAAACGATTATTCAAAATTCCTAATCTAGAAATAAGAGAAAATGCAAATTTTAATAAATTTTTTCGGAAAAATATCTATAAGTCATTAGATAAAGAGATTCAAATTCACTTATCAAATAAAATTGCGACAGTAATTAATAGATACAATAGAAAATATTTCATATCCAAAAATAATTATTTTCGAATTACAATTGATAAAAACCAGATGGTTGCAAATCCAAATAAAATAAAATATCCCGTACCACTAAATGCGATTTATAAAAACACTTCAATCTTAGAATTAAAATACGATATAAAACACGAAGCAGAGGCTAGATTAATTACCAACGATTTACCATTTAGACTCAATAAAAACTCTAAATATGTAAATAGTTTAAAATCTATTTACCATAATTATTAATAGAATAATTTTGTATGATTGTCAGTAAATAAGGATATATATTTTTCTATCCTAATTATCAATGATCAAATTATCAAAAATATTATTTTTAATAATAAAGTCTCCTATAAATATTGCCTTTTCTTTAATTCCTTCCTTATTTAAATGGCAATGATCGATCCACATATCTTCGCTTGATGGTTTAAACTCATTAAACGGAATAATGTTTAAGTTGTTTTTTAAAGATATAGAATCCATTATGGTATTATTTATACTAATAGCTTTTGCACATCTTTTCACAGCATATTTAAGTAAATCCCCTTTATAATATTTCCCCGCAATAGATTGTTTTCTATTTTGGTCAGAATTAAATAAAATTGTTATGGGCAAAATATTTTCTGATTTTGATATGGAAATTATACTCTTAAAATAATTTTGAAGGCCCATTGTTCTTTCCATAGTAAGATTTGTCTTTGCAATCATTTCTTCATGTGGCTGAGATGTTTGTATTGCAAGTCTAGAACCTTCACCTGGCTTGAAATACCTGATTAAAAAAATCCTTATAAATGAAGAAGGGAAATCATTCCATAATTCTTTAAAAATTTTATCTTTATTATAATTTCCACTTGATCTCCAATGACTATAATCTGGTTTATAATCATAAGGTGAGCAAAATGGTCCAATATCATTTCCACCCGTATGCAATAGTACTATATCAGGCTTAGTAAAAATACCAAAAGTAATATAACGCATTAATACTTCAAGCGATGTATAGTAGGGAACACCTCCATTAATAACATCTACGTTATAGCCTTTCTCTTCTAAATATGATTGCAAAACAGCTGGATAGGTATCCTCAGAGTCCTTGACACCATCACCCCATGTTGTTGAACCTCCTAAACATAAGATTCTTATTTTGTTTTGAAGTTTCTTTCCTCCTCCAAACCTAAAGCCATGAATATTAGATTTCGTGGAATATTTGCTAAGCCTATAATCAGATCTTAAATCTGATGTCATCCAACTAATATTAGAGCTAGGTTTTTTCAAATTTCCAAGGGAAAAGTCTATACGGTCTTTCATTTTTTCATTAGAAAGAATGATTTTGAGAGTTAAAAAAGAAAAAAATTCAAAAATAAAAACCACATATAATAAATATGCTATAATCTTAAATGTTCTTTTAAAATTTATTTTGATCTTGAGCGCGAATAAAGAAATACCCAGGGTAAATAACAATAAATCAAAAAAGAAAAATTTTTGGCTAGCACTAAAACTTAAAACTCCATCTGAATCAAAAAACCAGAGCCATGTCCATTTATTAAACAAAATTATGGAAGAAAGAATTAATAACCCTAGCCTTTGTGAATTATTTAGATTTAAAAAATACTTTTTATGATCTAAAAATATAATTTTTTTCAACAATATTTTCTCAATAAAAATACATTATACATTAAAGGGGGAAAAATCATGATAGAATTTATGTTTTATAGTTTAATATAAACTCAGATTTAATCAAATTATAAGAAATTTTCTTTAAAATAGATTATTATTAGTTCCATTTGACTTTAGATAAATTTGTGTTAACTTGCGTGGTAATCAAGAAATACAAAGATGCGGAAATTTGTAATAATATTAGTCTTTTTATCATCACTTTACGGAGTCGAGGGTTCTGTTATATTTTATGATGGGACCTCCTTTGAGGGTGAAATAGTAAGTGTAGACCCCTACTATGTCTATATTATACCAACCGGCCTCCCTTTACCTGAAGAGATTCTTGTTGAATACATAGCTACATTGATTCTTGAAAATGGTTTCATAATCGTTGAAAACAGTCAAGCTATTCAAGGCTATAGAGATGATAAATATATTATTCTTGATGATTATAGTTT
>CAYFIF010000113.1:0-6316 GCA_964343085.1 uncultured bacterium
TTGTTTTAATTGTGAGTCCGCGTGTGGCCTTTTAGCATACATTGATAAAGAAACAAATAAAGTTCGAAAGTTTGAGGGCAACCCGCACCATCCTGGGAGCAGAGGCAGAAATTGTGCAAAGGGGCCAGCAACTATAAATCAAATTAATGATACAGAAAGAATTTTATATCCACTCAAAAGGAAAGGTGATAGAGGCGGAGGTGAATGGGAAAAGATAACTTGGGAACAAGCGTTAAAAGAAATTTCAGAGAAAATAAGATCCTCACTTATTAAGCGTAAGGATGGTGTGGTTTATCATGTAGGAAGACCTGGGCATGAAGGCTATGCCGAGCGTGTACTTAAAGCCTGGGGTGTTGACGGTCATAATTCACATACTACTATTTGCTCTGCTGGTGCTAGAACAGGGTACGCATTATGGCATAAGTATGATCGCCCTAGTCCCGACCATACAAATGCGGAAGTTATTTTATTAGCGTCCTCACATTTAGAGACTGGTCATTATTTTAATCCACATGCTCAACGTATTTTGGAGGGAATGATGAAAGGGGCAAAATTAATAGTTCTTGACCCAAGACTTTCGAATACAGCTTCTATGGCGGATGAGTGGATGCCAACATACCCCGGCAGTGAGTCAGCTGTTTTTATGGCAATGGCAAAGATTATTTTAGATGAAGAATTATACGATTCTGATTATTTAAGAGATTGGGTAAACTGGCAAGATTATCTAAAAAATCTTCATCCTAATGATTCTTTAGATTTTGATCAGTTTATTAACCGTTTAAAACAAGAATGGAGCGAGTTCACTCCTGAATTTGCTGCAAAAGAAGCACAGGTTGATGAAGAACAAATAATTAGAGTTGCAAACCTAATAGGGAAAGCAGGAAGTAAATTTTCGTCTCATATTTGGCGAGGTGCTTCAATTGGAAATCTTGGCGGATGGCAAGTTGCAAGAGCACTTCATCTTTTAAATGTATTGACTGGTTCTGTTGGTACTAAAGGAGGAACCTCTCCAAGCGCTTGGAATAAGTTTCATCCATCATTCTTTGATAATCCACCTGCCCAAGATTGCTGGAATGAAATGATTTGGCCTCCTGAGTATACACTCTCTCATTATGAGATGAGTCAAATTTTGCCTCACTTACTAAAGGACAATAGAGGGAGCTTGGATGTTTATTTTACGAGAGTATTTAATCCTGTTTGGACCTATCCAGATGGATTTACATGGATCGAGATGCTTTCTGATAAAAAAAAGATTGGCTGTCATATTGCTCTTACTCCGACTTGGAATGAGACAGCATTTTTTGCGGATTACGTTCTCCCAATGGGACATGCCTCAGAGCGACATGATATAAACTCTTATGAAACCCAGGCGGGAGTTTGGATAGCTTTTAGACAACCAGTAATGAGAGAAAAAGCTCGTAGAGATGGAGAAAAGATTAATTTTACATATGAGGTTAACCCCGGAGAGGTTTGGGAAGAGGATGAGTTTTGGATAGAACTATCCTGGCAGATAGATCAAAATAATGATATGGGAATTCGAAAACATTTTTTAAGCCCATATAGAAAAGGCGAAAAAATTAATATAGATGAGTATTATCAATTTATTTTTGAGAACACAAGTGGGCTACCAGAAGCTGCGAAAAAGGAGGGGCTAAGTGCTCTTGAATATATGAGAAAATTTGGTGCGTTTTTAGTTGAGCCAGATGTTTATGGAAAAAATAAGAAAACTCTTACAAAAGAAGATCTCAAGGATTCAATTATTAAACCAAATGGGAATATTGAGAAAAATAATAGAATAATAGGATTGAGAATAAAAAATAAGAACTTTGTAGGGTATCCAACGCCCTCAAGAAAGCAAGAAATTTTTTCTCAGACAATGGTTGATTTTGGATATCCTGAACATTCAACACCTGGTTATAGAATTAAAAGTCATGTGCATCCTGATAACCTTGATAAGCAAAAAAATGAGTATGTTTTATTACCAAATTTTCGTCTTCCTACTCATATACATTCAAGATCAGCAAATGCAAAATGGCTTACAGAAATTGCACATCGTAATCCAGTTTGGGTACATCCTATTGATGCTGAAAAACTATTTTTAAAAGAGGGTGATCTATTAAAGATAAAAACTGAAATTGGATGGTTTGTTGATAAAGTGTGGATTACTGAAGGGATTAAACCTGGAATAGTTGGATGCTCACACCATATTGGACGATGGAGGAGACAACAAGATGAAGGCAATCGTTTTATGACCAATACAGTGGATATTACTGAGATTAATAATGGCGAATGGCGTATGCGCACCTTATCTGGGATTGAACCCTGGGATACAAAGGACCCTGATACTAAACGTATTTGGTGGAGAGATGGTGGTGTCCATCAAAACATAACTCACCCGACAAATCCAGATCCGATTTCTGGTGCACACTGTTGGTTACAGAAAGTTACTCTTTCCAAGCCTGATAAAGACGAGGAGTATGGTGATGTTTTTGTTGATACAAATAAATCTTTTGCTCATTTTAAAAAATGGAACAGACTGGCGCTAGAAAGAGAGGTACATCCAGAGGGTCTTCGAAGGCCACTGTGGATGGGTAGACCGCTAACTCCAAAAATTGAGAGGTTTTATCTTAAAAAGAAATAATATAATAATCGGTAGGCATTTTATTTTTGGAATGTAAATGGAGGTTTGAAACTCAATCAATATTTTATTAAATAATGCTTCAATTTTCTCATAAATCAATAACAGATATACTATTTTGGGTCACTAGAAAAAAGTGGCTTATTATGTCTTTTGCTCTTTGTTTTCTATTTTTTTATTTACCATCACCTGAAGGTTTATCTTCTCAAGGACATAGAACCTTGATAATCGTTATAATCGCACTTATTTTGATTATAAGTGAAACCATCCCGCTGCCCGCGGTTGCTATTTTAATTTTAATAATGCAGGTAATTCTTGGTCTTGATACCGCTGATGGAGTAGCCTCTTCATTTATGAGTGATGCTGTTTTTTTTATCATGGGATCATTGATGATGGCTGTGGCAATTGTTTATCAGGGGTTAGATAAAAGATTAGCGCTTCTTATTGTTAATATTACAGGGAATAAAACATCAAAAATAGTAATCGGTTTTGTAGGTATTTCCGCAATACTTTCTTCATTTATTGGAGAGCATACGGTATCGGCAATGATGCTTCCTGTAGCATTAGCTATAATTAGAAATTCTGGATTGCATATTAACAAGAAGTCTAATCTCTCTAGTCTTCTCTTATTCTCTATCGCATATGGATGTGCAATGGGATCAATTGGAACACCATCAGGGGGCGGGAGGAATGCAATAATGATTGGTTATTTATCTGAATTTGGATTAGCCAATATTTCTTATATTGATTGGATGAAGTATACATACCCAATACTAATAATTGAAATTCCAATTGCAGCTTTAATTCTTTGGTTTACTTTTTTGCCTGATCAAAAAAACTTAGACTCAGCAATAAGAAAAATAAAGGTTGAGGTTGCTAAGGAAGGAAAAATCACTGATAATCAGTGGATTTCAATTTTAATTTTTTTATTTGTTTTCTTTTGTTGGGTTTTTCTAAGTCCAAAATTGGGATTAGGTATTATTGCTCTGTTTGGTGTTTTTCTCTATCTTTCTTTTGGTTTGATTGATTGGAAGGAAATTAGTGGGAGCACTAATTGGGGTGTGATTTTACTTTTTGGTGCTGCGATATCAGTTGGTATCCAAATGAAAGAAACTGGTGCTGCCCTATGGGTTGCAGAAACTGCGATAACCAATCTTAAATATGTTTTCAATGATATATTTTTAGTTCGTTGGATAATATCAGTTTTTTTCACAGGACTATTAACCAATTTATTGAGTAATGCTGCCACGGTTGCAGTATTAGGGCCTATAGTTCTTGATATGGGAGGGAATCCTTTAATCGTGGGTATAGCTACATCGGTAGCATCTGCTTTTTCCTACTTGACAATAGTAGCTTCTCCAACCTGCATGATTATTCACTCTACTGGTATTATTAGTTCTAGAGATTACCTAAAAGCTGGGTGGAAGTTATTTTTTATTTCGAATATTATTTTAATATTAGTATCTTACTTTTATTGGCCATTATTGATATGAAAATTTTAATTGCAATAAGTAGTAAAGAACATTCAGAATCAACCTTAAATATGGGTATGCAGGTCGCGAAAGCTTTTAATGCGTCAACCACTATCGTAGATGTTGGTAAGAAGATTAATGATTTTAGTCTTAAAGATGTTACAATGGTTAGGGAAAGGATGGAGTCTTGGGATATTGATAGGCCAGGTATTGATGTCTTAGAATGGGCATTTAAATATCTTGCTAAAAATAAATTTATTGAGTCAACTTCGATTGAAGCTGGGTTTTCGAAAAATACTATAGTTGAAACGACTAAAGGTCGATTAGAAGTTTTTTTAAAGGGAACATTCTGTGATAATGTTAACCTAATTTTAAGAAATGGTGATATTGTTTCCGAGCTAAGAGATGAAGTTGAAAAAGGTAATTATGATGTAACAATTATAGGAGGTAGTAAGCAACATGGTCTGGCTCGAGATTTGGTACAGTATATAAATAGTTCCATCTTAATTGTTAATCAATTTGATATTAAAAAACAATATCGTGTTTTATTAGCTGTGGATGATTCTCATGGTACTTGGAAAGCGGTAAAGTACGGAGCAAGGGTTGCTCAATCACTTAATAATGGGGTTGATATAATTACTGTGAGCAAAACAGAAAATTTTGGCAATGGATATAAAAGTGCATTTGAAAAAGCTTCAAAATTTTTGAGGAGGTTAAATATTAATTACAAAAGGTATCTTAAAAATGGTGATCCTGTTGAAATAATTATAGGCTCATCAGGTGATAATCATATTATTGTAATGGGTAATTCAACAAAGAGTCCATTGGTCAAATTTTTTTCTGGTAGCAAACCACTTTCCGTAATGGAAAAGAGCACTAGTCCTATACTCATTGTAAAATAATATTTTAGGGGAGATTATATGATACAATCTTTGGACTTATCAACATTAGTTGGTATTATAATTTTATTTCTTCTTCTAGTCCCAGCAGTGCTTTTGGTCTATCTTTTTATTCATGATAGAATGCAAAGCCAACACTCGGTTTTGCGAAATTATCCTATTTTGGCAAGAGTTAGATATTTTTTAGAAATGATGGGTCCGGAGCTAAGACAGTACATGTTTGACTCAGATGATGGTGGGAAGCCCTTTAGTAGAAATGATTTTTCTAATATTGTTGTTCAAGGTAAATATTTAAAAACGGTTATTGGTTTTGGATCAAAACGTGATTTTGATAAACCGGGCTTTTATCTTAGAAATTCCATGTTCCCAAAACAGAAAGAGGAAATGAAAATTCTTACAGTCCCTAAGATAAAAACAATGCGTTATGTTGGGACCGAGGGTCTTTTTTCTCGCACTGAACGTTTAGAAGAGGTTGATGTTTCTCCATGGACACTAACTGATGAAAATGCAATCATTATAGGTCCGAATTGTAAAACCCCGTGGATAGTTCGTGGTCCGGTGGGAATGAGTGCAATGAGCTATGGTGCATTAGGCGAGAATGCAATCAGTGCAATTAGTTATGGTCTTGGCATGGCAACAGGTTCTTGGGTTCACACTGGAGAGGGGGGCCTTGCCCCATATCATACAATTGGAGGCGGAGACGTAATAATGCAGATTGGATCAGGCATTTTTGGGGTCAGAAATGAAGATGGTACTTTCAGCTGGGAAAAGTTTAAGGAAAAAGCAGAAAATCCACATGTTAGATGTTTTGAAATAAAACTAGCACAAGGAGCAAAAATAAGAGGCGGACATGTTGAAGGAAGCAAAGTCAGTGAGGAGATAGCCTCTATTAGAGGTGTCACTCCTTGGAAGACAGTTGATTCTCCCAATCGTCATAATCAGTTTAATGATTTACCTAGTTTATTTGATTTCATTGATGAATTAAGAAATAATGGGGGTAAGCCAGTAGGAATAAAAATAGTAATGGGTGGACCAGATTCTGCTGATGAACTTTCAAAAGAAATGAATAAAACAGGAAGGGGTCCTGATTTTATTACAGTAGATGGTGGAGAGGGAGGTTCTGGTGCTACCTATCAGGAAATGGCTGATAGCATGGGTCTGCCGATAATGTCAGGACTGATTTATACTGATAATGCACTTCGAAAATATGGAGTCAGAGATAGGGTCAAAATATTTGCAAGCGGAAAATTATTTAGTCCGGATAAAATTGCTATTGCTCTAGCATCAGGAGCAGACTTAATTAACAT
>CAYFIF010000114.1:0-3742 GCA_964343085.1 uncultured bacterium
GCAGATAAAGATTGATAAGTGATGATTGGACCTGTACCATCAACGAAAATTCCATCCGTGGTCAATATATCAGAAAAATTACCAGCATTATCGATTGCCTTAATTGAAATATTATAAGTAGTATCATTTAAAAGTTCTAATTCTTCAAAAATATAATTATTTATATTGCTATCAACTGAAAACCAATCAATTTGATCATCAATATATAGAGATGTCCCTACAGATAATTGAAAATGATTAATTCCACTTATATCATCTTGAAAGTTTGACCAAGAGACGGTTATGGTATCACTAGAGCTTATCACATCAATATCCGAAGCCTCTCCTTCAATTATTTCTCCCAAAGTTGGTCCTATTAAATCAACAGTTATTCCATTTGAAAATGCAATTTCAGATAAATTTTCAGCTAAGTCTATAGACCGTACTGATACATAATACTCTTTCCCATGAATGAGCGTTAAATCAGAAAATATAAATTGGGTATCCTGATTGACATTTACCCAACCAGTTAATGAACTAGAACCAGCTATTGTATCAGCAGCTACTTGATAAAAATCTATACCACTTAGGCTATCATAAAATTTTAACCATCTGGCCTCTAGATTAGAACTGTCAGATGTATAAACATGATCTATGTAAATACCATCAAAAACTTGATTTGTGATAGGATTGGTCAAATCGATTCTGATTCCGTCGCTACTTGAAATATTAGAAACATTACCAGCTTGATCATATGCTCTTACATTACCATAATAATCCTCTCCCTCAACAAGAATTATATCTGTAACCAAAACCGATATATTATTACCAACGAATGTCCATGCTACAACATTCGAATCCCCAGGAATAGTGCTGACTGAATATTCGAATGAATCTAAATTCCTGTAATTGCTCTCTTGATATGTCCATGAAATAGTAAGGCTATCGGTACTTGATTGCCAATCAATATCATTATCAATAAAACCATCATAAACATTTGATATATTTGGTGATATATTATCTATAGTCAATCCATCACTTATAGATATACGAAAATTATCAGCATTGTCAATTACTTTTAGCGTAATAAAATAACTAGTTCCGCTTTGAAGTGATAAATCGTTAATGGCAAAATTTGAGTCTAGTCCAATATTTTGCCATCCAATAGTATTATCAAAATATGGTGATGTACCAACGCAAAATTCATAATTCTTAATTCCACTTCCTTGATCAGAGAATCCTCTCCAACCGCCAGATAATGATGTAGTAGAATTATTCCAATCTTGATCAGTTTCAACACCATCGTAAACGAGTCCATTTGTAGGATTCTCTGTATCAATTGTTAACCCATTTGATCTACTAACCATTGATATATTTCCTGCGGAATCCAAGGCCCTCACACTTAAAAAATAGGTACTATCATTTCTTAAATCTAGATTATGCATTATAATAAAAGTGTCATCTATGGATATCCAATCTATGATTTGTGTAGTATCTAAATAAGTGCCAATCGAATAATCATAAGATTCGATACCGCTTAATGTATCAATGAAGCCTGTCCACCTACCTGAAATAGAATCGATAGAAGACACATACTCAAGTTCTTGAGCATTTAAACCATCAAATACAAAACCTGCTAATGGAGAATGGTTATCTATTGTTATTCCATTACTAGATTTAATGTTCGAAATATTATTTGCTAAGTCATATGCCCGTACGTTACCAAAATATTTTATTCCATATTCTAAATTTAAATTTTGGATATTTACATCTAGACCGATTCCGTTATTTCTCCATTCAACAATAGAGCTATCTCCGGGAGTCGTTCCAATACTATATTCATATATATATGAATTAACCGTATCAATACTCAGCCAAGATAATGTCAACGCAGAGTCAGGCGATTGCCAATCTTTGTCAGATTGATCTGGCCCATCAAACACCTGCTCTATTTCAGGAACCGTTAAATCAACGGTTATTCCATCACTTGAAACAATATTTCCAAAATTGTTTGAATTGTCAATTGCCTTAACATACACATAATAAACCATACCATCTTCTAGAATCAACTCAGTTTCGTACATAACCGTATCCAATCCGTTTGTTTTCCAACCAACGATTGATGTTGTGTCAGTTAAAGTTCCAATAGCATATTGAAACTCTTTTATCCCACTAGAAGTGTCCTTAAAACCTAACCATGACGATTCTAAATAATCGGGATGATTTGTCCAATCCTTATCTGAAAAAATTCCATCAATTACCAAACCAGGTATAGGCAAGTCAGTATCAACCATTATACCATTAGACAAAATCTCTTCTGATTTATTATTTACATTATCTGTAGCTCTAACCTTAACAATATAGGTGTCGCCGCTTATTAAATTAATATTTTGGATTAAAGCTGTAGTATCCAAACCATTGTTAAACCAATCAACAATATTTATATCTGAATCAATTGGACCTACCGCGCATTCATAAAATGCTAAACCTGATACTGTATCAATAAACGATAGCCAACTAGGAGTTAATGATGAGTCATTTTGAGTAAATTCAATATTAGATCCAATTCCATTCATTATCACAGTCCCTAAAGGGGGTGTCATATCTAGTGTAATACCATCTGAAAAATAAATATCAGATATATTTTCAGCCTTATCTATTGCTCTAATTTTTGGAAAGTATTTCCGTCCATCAATAAAATCAATACTATCAATAATAAAAGTAGTTATATTTTCCAGATTAGTCCAACCAAGTAAATCATCTAATAAAGAATCTGATCCCAATGAGTATTGATAAAAATTAATACCTGAGGTAGTATCTATTCCGTTCCAAAAGATAAATAAAGAATCTTTATTGGGAAAAAAATCTAAATCAATGGAACTATCTCCCTCAAAAAAATAATTTAAAAATGGCTTGTCATTATCGACAGTTATACCATCTGAAGAAGAAAAATTAGAAACATTACCTGCTCGATCAATCGCTCTAATATTAACATGGTAAGTCGTTTTATTATAAAGTGATAATCCAGAAATCGAATCCTCTAAGAATGAAGATAAACTAGTCCAATCAAAAATATCAAATTCCCCAAAAGATGATCCAATTGAAACATCATAATTCTGAATTCCACTATTTTCATCATTAAATCCTTCCCAGAAAAAATAAATAATTGAGTCTTGATTTGTCCATTGTTGGTCTGAGCCAAAACCATCAAATACAAATCCGGAATTTGGAGGGTTAGTATCAATGAGAATTTGACTGTTTGATGATAATGTATTTGAACTGAATTCTCCTGGAAGTGTTAATATAGCTAAATTATTAATCCTATCTTCAATAAAACCTTCTTCAACAATAAACGAACTGCTGCTTACATAGTCCAATGCAACACTGTTATGACCTAACTCTACTATATACCTGAAAACAAGGGTACTATCATCCATTTTATCAACATAATACGCAACACCATCATCCTCACCCGTCTCCATAAAGATCTGAGGAACACCAGAAACAGTAACTATCTCATCAAATGTAACTAAAACATGTATCGTATCACCTACTCCAAATAATCCATCATCAGTATCAGACACAACAGAAAGGACCTCTGGAGAACGAGTATCAATAATAAAATTACTACCAGATGATATAGAACTGCCCGTAGCAGGATCTGGTAATGTCAAATCAACATCGTTCAATGCTAAGTCCTCTATAACTCCTTCTTCAACAATAAACGAACTGCTGCTTACATAGTCCAATGCAACACTGTTAT
>CAYFIF010000114.1:3842-6255 GCA_964343085.1 uncultured bacterium
CATCATCAGTATCAGACACAACAGAAAGGACCTCTGGAGAACGAGTATCAATAATTAAATTATTATTCCATCCTAATGAATTTTCATCGCCTGACATAGGAAGGTCTAGATCTGCAAAATTCCCATTTTCATCAAAAACCCCGCCTCCATCCAAATTAAATGAATTTATTCCCAAATAATCTAAATTGTCAGAACTATCCCCATCTTCAACTTTATAATAAAACCAAATGGTATTACTACCACTTCCAGAAAAATAAACAGCGTTACTTCCTTCTTCTCCAGTTTCTAATTCTATTTTAGGAACTCCTAAAATTTCTACAATATCGTTAAAACGAACAATTATACTTAGGCTATCTCCGATACCATAGTGTCCATCAGGCATCGATGAAGTAACAAAATCTATTTTGGGCATAATTCCATCGATAACTATGTTTTTACTTCCACCTAAACTATTCATAGTACCAGGGATCGGTAATTGGATATCGGCTGGATTACCTGATAAATCTGTTACGGTTCCGTTATTAGATATAAAAGAATTAATATCTAAATACTCTAAATCTACTGTCTGGTGTCCAGGTTCAACTATATAATGAAATATTAAAGAATTTGTGCCATAACCACTAAAATATTCACTCACTGCGATAATATCATTATCGATATTTATTAGCAAACTTAAATCGCCTGTAAATTCTATTTCTTCTGTAAAGTTTATAGAAATAGAAATGGTGTCCTCTATTACATAAACGCCATTGTTTTCTATTGAGGTTACGCTAACCACTTTTGGTGTAACCTGATCATAGAGGTCCACCGAGTTATTATTTTCAAAAACAATAATCTCATTTCCATGAGAATCATATAAATTTCCCCTTCTTGGTTCAATGATGATTTTTTGTGAATTGTTTGCCGGATCACTAAATCCAATATTTAATTGGAAATTATTTGGACCACCTGAGATTGAATTTGGTATTGAATCAGATAAAGTTCCCACACCATCAGTAATAGATAATAAAAAATCATTCCTATCTAATTCTCCATAATTATTTTTTGTGGATAAAATATTTTCGCTAAAATTAATTGTGACTGTGCTATTGTCTTCTGAAACATCTATATAATCTATAATGGGAATAATGCCGTCTATATTAATTTCTGTATTATTGCCTAAACTACCTAATGAACCTGGCTCTGGTAAAGCAAGAATAGCATTATTACCTGCAGCATCAAATATAGAAGCATCAGATAGATAAAAAGCAGGATTGCTTATATAATCAAGACTGGGGCTACTATCCCCTAATTTAATTATATAATTAAATGTAAGTATTGAATCACCTGATCCATATAAATAAATAGCGCTTCCATCATATTCACCAGTTTCTAAAAATAACTGGGGCATTCCAGAAACAAATACTAATTCACTGAAATAAATATCAATTAGTATTGTATCTTCAATACCAAAAAGTCCATTGTTTAATGATGAAACAAAATTAACAATGGGAGAATTTGTATCAATAATTATATCAGAATTACCAGATAAAGAATTTTCTGATCCTGGAAATGGTAATGATAAATTAGCTTCATTTCCAATTAAATCTTTTATACTACCTTCGTTTAATATCAAAGAATTGGAGTCTATATAATCAAGATCACTACTATTTTGGCCTTCTTCAATAATGTATTTAAATAATAGAGTATCACCACTCAAATTTTCACTGAAATTTATAATTGGAAAATTTTCAGTTTGTAAATAAAGCTGAGGAATTCCTTCTACGTTAACCTTTTCATCAAATATAACTGCAATAACTATTGTATCATTTACATTGTAAATACCATCTGGTGTAATAAAGTCAACAGATTTTACCATTGGAATGGTTGTATCAAAAACTAAATCAGTGTTTGACCTTAGTGAGTTATCCTGACCTGGTTCTGGTAGGGTATTTATGGCATTGTTGCCTTGATAATCCTTAATTGTCCCATCATTTAGAATCAGAGAATTGGGACTACTATAACCAAGATAATTAGCTGAATGTCCAGGCTCAATAACATAGTTAAACAATAAGAAATCGTTTCCATCACCGCCAACATAATTTAGAATTATGCTTCCATCATCATTTTCAATTTCCAATTGTGGAGTTCCAGTCACAAAAACTATTTCACTAAAATTAATTTCTATCTCAATAATTGCACCAATGCCGAATACACCCTCACTTGGACTAGCATTTACATTATAAACTATCGGAGAGAGGGCATCTATAGTGATATCTTTATTATGACTAAGGCTGTGCTCAGCACCATAAATGGAAAGTTCTATATTTGCATTATTGCCGGAATTATCTTTTAATGAACCTCCATTAAGGTCGATAGAATTATTTAAAACTAAATCAAGATCATTGCTATAATGGCCGTTTTCTATTATATA
>CAYFIF010000115.1:0-6245 GCA_964343085.1 uncultured bacterium
AAGTACCCCGGACAGGATTCGAACCTGTGACCCTCTGCTTAGAAGGCAGATGCTCTATCCATCTGAGCTACCGGGGCATTATTTATTCAAATATATTTTAATATATTGATGTAAAAATTAATGGGTTAAACGTTCTAAAAATATATTAATTCTTGCTTCGATCTTGGCTTATATTCCTAATATTTCCCATAATAGTTTAGTCACTGTATTTATTAAATCCTGAACAATTATAAATAAATACAGATTATTTTTTTAAACTTCTCGACGAGAAATTTCTTGACAACTACTAGAGGGAATTAGTACAATCAGCACAGAGAGCAAGTTAATTTCTCTCTATGTAAAACCAAAAAACCAAGCTAAATAAATTTGGAGGATAACCTTATGGGTGAAGTAGTTGCAAATACTGGAGTAAGTAAAGAGAGCGGATATCTGTATTATTTGGGCAAAGACGGTAATGTCTGGCGCTCACAAATGGCCCGAGCTGGAAAAGGCGGCGGTAATGCAGAGAAGGTAGCAGATGCTGGTGTAAGTCGTGAATCAGGATACTTATACTATATTGATAAAAATGGTAATGTTTCAAGGTCACCAATGGCAAGAGGTAGAAAATAATCTTTTTGCGGGGAAAAAAGGCCCATTAACGGGCCTTTTTTTTTATATTTGTATTTTTTGTAACATCATTAAATTAGGCTAGTGTCAAACACTAAAAATTCTGAGGTAAGTAAAAATTGGCAAAAAAAATGAAAAGAAGTACTATCTACTTTATTTGTATTTTATTTTTTATTCAATCTTATGGTTGGAGCCTGCAGCTATTTGGGAATAAAAAAGCGAGATCATCAAAAAATAATAACGTAAGTAATTTGGTTGTTGCTGCGAATAATGACCAAGATGAACCATTTATTCAGGAATCAGTTCCTACTGTTACATCGAGGAAAAATATTGAGTCAGTAATTCCTGTCAAGCGCATTCCACAAGGATGGATTTTTCGAGGTGAGTTACTTGCGCCTTGGGAGTCTAACCTCCCTGCAGTACTATCAGTGATACCAGATACCACTTTGGAAGTAATCTATCAAGATGATTCTCGTACAACGAAAGATGGTATTGTTATACCAATAAAAAGAGCATCTGTTGAGTTTCAATACTCATCTAGACTGACTATTGAGCAGATTGTCTTAGAGTTTACTAATGTTGATTTTATTTATAGTACAACTAATAATAATGATTCTCACTATCTTCTATCTGCGATTACAAAAAAAGTAGGTCTGAAAGACACTGGATTTCCGCAATTGACTGCAGATGATATAATTAAACATAAAGTTTTAATGGAGTATGGGACGCCTAAAGAATTTGATGGGGTCTGGCATATTTACGAAGAACCTTTGTCTTCATTTAGGGCAAGAGAATTGGATGAAAGACATCTAAAGGTGGAAATGACAAGCACAAAAGTAGAGAAGAAAATTACAAAAGCTGTCGATGATATGTATTCCAAACAAGGTATTGAGTATAAAAAACGATTAATGATACAAGGAATTGATCTCTAAAATACTAAAATGAAATTTAATTCTTTTATTAAAAGGCCTATAAAAGGCCTTTTTTTATTTTTATTCATTTCAAAGGCTTTATCCTTAGAATTATCCTCGAAACTTTTTATAAGTCAGATTAGCTATGTGGGGCTAAGCAAAACTCAAAAATATGTAATAGATAGAGAAATAAGGCACTTAGAAAATATTTTTCTTGATTCAAGTTTGGTAGAAGAAGATAAAGCCAGACTATATAATTTGGGTTTGTTTAGTGATATAAGTTGGTCTACTATTCCATTAGAAGATGGTACATTTATTTTACAATATTTTTTTATCGAGACTATACAAGAAATACCTATCACTATTTTACCTTTTTATGATGTGGAAACGGGTTGGTCAATAAAAGGAGTTTGGTTAGTTAGAAATTATTTAGGTCGTAATCAAACTATCGGTATAATTGGTAGTTTTGGTGGCTTAAATACATATGGGTTAAATTTTTTTGATCCTTGGATTTTTGGTAACCATATTTCGCTGAAGATGAATCTGACAAAAGCTTTCTACAGGCATATGTTTTTAGATAAAGATGTTTTAAGCAGTAGCATTAGTTTATTAATTGGTAAGTGGTTTAAAGATGAAATAAAGTCAAACGCGGGTTTTAAAATTATTGAGAAAGATTTTTTAAATGATGAAAGTAAAATTTCGTTTTTATCAATAATACCTGAGGCCTCAATTACTTTTGATTCAAGGGATATTTATTGGAATCCAAGTAAAGGTTTAAATCTTTATAATTCTATAAATTTTTCAATTGATTATAGAACTAAATCAAATTCATTTTTAACATGGAAGCAGTCTTATAGTTTTTATAATGAAATAATGAATTTGAGGAAAAAATTAATTTTAGCTTTTAATATTACAATATATAGAAGATGGAAAGGGAAAGAAGAAGTCAGAAAATTATACTTAGGAGACGCATATTCTATAAGAGGCTGGCCACTGCCAAATAATAAAATTTATTCAGATCCCCAAAACACCTTCAGATTTGGGTATGAATATATCTTTGGTTCAATTGAACTCAGGAAGGTAATAATAGAAAAATTTGTAACTAAATATCAGATTGAGACAGGCTTGACATTAGTGACTTTTTTGGATTTTGGAAGGATAGCTAAAAATTGGTCCGAATTAAAGAATCAAAGTACGATGTTAGGTAGCGGGATAGGGGTTCGTATTCCTGTGCCGTTGTTTGATGTTATTCGTTTTGATCTTGGGTGGGGTTTTACTAAAACACCTAGCCTTAAACCCAGCTTTCATTTTGCGCTAATGCAAAAATTTTAAATCATCTAATTTTTGATTATTATTTTGGTATTGGGTTGAATTTTGGCGCTAGCATTCCACCTGAAATGATGGTTTTAAGGCTCTCTTCAACTGATATTCCAGTTGGAATAGTTTTATTTTTTCTAATCACAATATAAAATCCAGAAGTTGGGTTTGGAGTGGTAGGAACAAAAAGATTATAATATTCAACTCCAGTACTGTTTTTTGAAGAGCCTGAAATAAAGGCTATGGTCCACAGATCTTTTTTTGGATATTCTATATAAACAGTTCCTTCAAATGAGTGGTTTGTGTTTAATGCTAAGGTATTTGTTATTTGTTTTAGAGTTATATAAATAGTACTAACTAGTGGTACTTTTTTTAGAATTAATTCCCCCATATTTAAAATTTTTTTACCAATTAGATTTGTAACAATTAGTCCCAATAAGTAAATAGATATTATGATTACAAAAATACCGAAAAATGGGATTTCAATATTTAAATATTTTTTCACTATTGGATTAGACATCTGATTCATTAAAGTATAAACAAATCGGAAAACATAAAATGTTAGGACAATAGGGATTAATGCTACAAATCCCGCAATGAATTTTGTTTTTATATTTTTTATAAATGAATTCATTAATTTAAAAATATATTAATTAAGGTAATCACTATTTAGAAATTAAAGACACAATTTATTTCATGATCAAGCAACATTTTTTTTAATTTTCCCCCGCCACTATAGCTACCAATTTTACCACTCGCCAGAATCACTCTATGGCAGGGTATAATAACTGGTATGGGATTTGAAGCATTGGCAGAGCCAACTGCTCTGTACGCATTATGATTATTTAAATCTATAGCGATATTTTTGTATGTTGTAGTTTTTGCGTATGGTATTATGTACACGGCTTTTAGTACTCGCAAGTAAAATTTGGATCTAGATCTTAAATCAATATTAAGATTAAAATTTTTCCTGGAACCGTTAAAATATTCTTCTAATTGTATTTTGGCTTTAAATAAGTGTGTCCTTATATCTTTTAAATTTTCAATATCTTTTAAATCTTCGATTAGTGGGTTGTTAGGTAAATTAATCGCACAAATTCCATATTTGTTGGCTTTTAATCCAAATATGCCAAAAGGCGTTTTTATATTTAATGATCTGGTTTTCAGTAGTTTTTCAGGCTTTAGATAATCCCATTTTTACAACGACATTACTTGCTATAAATATACTAGAATAGGTACCGATTATCACTCCAATAATCATAGCGAATGCAAAAGTGTGGATTACCTCACCACCAAAAAGGAAAAGTACCAAAACAACAAAGAATGTTGTTAATGATGTGACGACGGTTCTACTTAAAGATTCATTGATGCTTTGGTTTACTGTATCATATAACGAAATATTTTTTCTATTTTTTCTATTTTCTCTGATACGGTCAAAAATTACGATAGTATCATTTAATGAATAGCCAACAATAGTTAAAAAAGCAGCTACCACAGCCAATGAGATTTCATAATCCAGAAGAGAGAATATACCAAGAGTAATTACAATATCGTGCGTTAAAGCCAAAATTGCGCCTACTGCATATTTCCATTCAAATCTAAATGAAACATATATTAGTATAAGAATTAATGAACTTAAGATTGCCATAAAAGCATCACCACTAAGTTCTGCACCAACTTTTGGTCCAACTTTTTCTATCGCTAAAATAGACTTTGATTTTTCTTCGTGCATATAATCAGGAAAAGATTTTCTAATGAAATCAATGAAATTTTCTGAAAATTTTTCTGGTTCATTTTCTAAATTTGCGATTCTAAATGATACGCTTGATGGTTTCCCAAAATATTTAATTTCATTTTTACTAAAATCGAAAATTTGACCATTAATGTCAGTTTTTGACAAAACAGTCCTGATTTTTTCAATATTTATATTTTGGTTAAAATCTAGAGCAATAAGGGTGCCACCTTTAAAGTCTATGCTAAGTTTTGGTCCTCCCTTAGTTATCATTGAGGCTAATCCACATATTATTAATATTGCAGAAGCCAAAGTCGTTAGACTTGTTTTAGACATAAAATCAATTTTTGTGTTATTAATTAATCTCATATCAGATACTAAGTTTAGCTACCTTTTTATAGGAAGTATATGTATTCAGTATTGTTCGTGTGACATATATTGCAGTAAACATACTAATTAGTATGCCCCAAAATAAAACTGTAGCGAAACCTTTTATAGGTCCAGTTCCAAATTGATATAATACTAAAGCAGCAATTACAGTAGTTACATTAGCATCAATAATAGCACTTAATGCACGGTCATAACCTGTTTGAATAGCTGATTTTGGAGACTTGCCCTTATCGATTTCTTCTCGGATTCTTTCAAAAATGATTACATTTGAATCAATGCTCATACCTACAGTTAGGATTAGTCCAGCAATCCCAGGTAAGGTTAGAGTTGCTTCAAGTGACGCAAGTACAGCTAAAACTAATAAAATATTCCATAAAAGAGCGAAGTCAGCAATGGAACCAGCGACTCTGTAATATAAAATCATAAATATTAGGACTATGGACAGCCCGATAATTACAGCGTTTGTACCTTTTTTAATTGACTCAGCCCCTAGGCTAGGGCCTACAATTCTTTCTTCAATAATATTTACAGGAGCTGGAAGCGCACCCGCGCGTAAAATTATGGCGATGTCTTTTGCTTCATCTATACCACTGAAGCCTTCAATCTGTGTTCTCCCACTAGGTATTTTTTCTCTTATTGATGGAGCCATATGGACTTTTTTATCTAGAACTATTGCAATTCGCTCTCCAACATTTGCCCCGGTAACCCTTGACCATGTGCGTGATCCATCGCTATTCATTGTAAGCGAGACGACAGGCTGTCCAGCAGAGCCACTGCCTAAAGTACCAAGGTCTGCTCGTGCTTCATCTACTACTCCGCCAGTTAATTCAGCGGATTTCTCAGTATAATAGACCTTGTAAATTGATTTTTGCAAAGATCCTTCCGAAATTAATTCAGGATCATTGCTAAATAAAAATTGGCTGTTAGCACTATTTAGTTTTGATTTAACCTCTGGTGTCGACATTAATTTTTTGAAAGCATAAACATTTTTCTCATCTACGCCTAAATCACCTCCAATAGAGACCATTAGGTCGCTTAGTGGATTTTTTCCAATAGTTTGAAAATCATTATTATCAATTGTATCATTTGGTGAGGAATCAGTTTCTCCAAACAATTCGCTAACTGTTAGAGCTTCATCGCTCGAAGTATTATCAGTTGAAACGTTTTCAGTCTCATTTTCAGCTATATTCTCTTTAAAAATTTCTTCATCACCTAATTCTAAATTCCCACTATCTTTAAGTTTTAGCAAAAGTTCATCAAGTTGGACTAAGATTTCATTGGTTACGGAT
>CAYFIF010000116.1:0-6228 GCA_964343085.1 uncultured bacterium
ACAAAAACAAAATAATTAAAAAACTAAGCAATGGAATCAGGCAAATGGCAAAAGCTAGAAATGTAGAAACTGCCCAAGGCTTAGCCTCTTTTGTTTCAAATAGTGAAATTAGTGTTTTTGGGGAAAAAGATTCGTTTCTGGCAACCTTTGATAATTGTATTATAGCAACGGGGTCATCATCCTCATCACTTCCTTTTATTAAAAACCCACACCCAAAAATTCTTACTTCAAAGACGGCTTTAGACTTGAAGGAGATTCCAGACTCTCTATTAGTTGTGGGAGGTGGAATAATTGGTTTAGAATTAGGACAGGTTTATTCTGCTCTTGGTTCCAAAGTAGACTTGGTTGAGTTTTTACCAAATATAGCGAGCGGCGCTGATAAAGATTTAATAAAACCGCTCCAACGTGTTTTAAAAACACAGTTTAGATCTATAATGGTTTCTTCAAAAGTTTTAAATATTGATACTTCATCAACCAGCGAACTGTCTGTTATAATTGAAGGGGAGACAAAAGAGTCAAAAACATATAGTGCTGTCCTTTTGGCGGTTGGTCGAACACCAAACCTGGATATGTTAAAAATTAAAAACACTGCGGTTAACACAAATAAAGAAGGGTTTATAACAGTCGACAACCAACAACGTACCAGCGTTGACAATATTTTTGCAATTGGAGATGTTGTTGGAAATCCGATGTTAGCGCACAAATCAACACACGAAGGAAAAGTTGCAGCTGAAGTTGTTTCTGGTCTGCCAACAGTCTTTGATCGAATGGTTATACCTAGCGTGATATATACAGATCCGGAGGTTGCTTGGGTTGGAATAACAGAAGAAGAGGCTAAAGAAAAAAACATTAAATATAACAAAGGTGAATTTCCTTGGGCCGCCAGCGGCCGAGCTATTTCGGTAGGCTCTGCCTATGGGAAAACAAAACTATTGTTCAACAAAAAAACCAAAAGAATTATTGGTGGCGGAATTGTTGGAACCGGCGCGGGTGACTTAATTTCGGAAATAGCGCTTGCTATTGAGCTTGGTGCAGATGCTGAAGACATTGGATTAACTATTCATCCCCACCCAACAACGAGCGAAACAATTTCGGGGGCCGCAGAAGTATTTGAAGGTACCATTACGGATTTGTACCTTCCGAGAAAATAAAGGAGCAATAAATGAGGAAAATTATATCTTTATACATGGTTTTTTTTGTTTTTATTATTGGTCAAGAGGTAACCACAAAAAACACAGAATCAAAAGATGCAGAAAAAAGCCTAAAAAAACTGCTCACAGCTGCTCCAAAAATCAAAAAAATTGAAGACGTCGTTAAAGGAAAAGTTCATTTTCCTGGTTTAATATCTCTTTATCAAGACTCGGTGTCTGGTAAACTTTTTATTTCGTTAAAAAAAAACCAAATAGGTAAAGAGTTTATTTATTTTGTCCACGCAGAAGAAGGCCAACTTAACACGGGCGTTTTTCGAGGTAATTATAGGGGAGCAAGAATCATTAAGATAAACCGATATTTTAATCGCGTTGAGTTTGAAATTCAAAACAACTCCTTTTATTTTGACCCAGCCAACCCATTGAGTAAAGCATCAAACGCAAACATAAGCACTGCTGTTCTGGCATCTGAGTATATTGCTGCTGAATCAGATAGTCTCATAATGGTTTCTGTAGACAATGTTTTCTTAACAGAGGCACTCCATCAAATTAGCAGATCGGTTAATCCACTATCAAAAAATAAAAACCCATTTAAACTTGGACGCCTTGTTAAAAACAGAACTAAATATTCTAAACTAAAAAACTATCCCAAAAACACAGATATCTCAGTCCAGTATGTATACAGTAATCCAAGCCCAACAAACTGGGGTTCAGACGCTGGGCTAACAGATGCAAGATCAGTTAACGTTACTCTTCAACATAGTTTTATTGAAATGCCAAAAAACAATTATACTCCCCGATATGAGGATCCCCGCGTTGGTTATTTTGTAACTGAAATTACTGATATGACAACAGCCGATGATGTTACACCCTATAAGGATCTTATACACAGGTGGCATTTAGAAAAAAAATATCCAGAGCAGTTTGTCTCAGTTCCAGTTGAACCGATAGTTTGGTGGATAGAAAACACGACCCCGCTTGAGTTCCGTGATGCTATTAAAGATGGTGTTTTAGCGTGGAACCAAGCATTCGAAAAAGCAGGCTTTAATAAAGCGATTGAGGTAAAAACACAGCCTGACGATGCTGATTGGGATGCTGGAGATATTAGGTATAATGTTTTGCGGTGGACATCATCACCAAACCCGCCTTTTGGTGGATATGGACCCAGCTTTGTTAATCCAAGAACGGGGCAGATAATAGGAGCAGATATTATGCTTGAGTATGTTCATTTTACAAATAGAGTGAAATATGAACGTCTCTATGAACCAATAACAACAAGTTATGACACACAAAAAGACAATCAATTTAAATGTTCTTCGGGAAACGCAAAGCACCAAGGGAACTTGTTTGCATCTAATGTTTTAAAGTCTACGGGTCGGTTTTCATCATTGGATGAACATCGGTTAATATATGAATCAATGGTTAATTTGGTTCTTCATGAGATTGGGCATACTCTTGGTCTCAGCCACAATTTTTATTCAAGTAATTATCACACACTAAACAACATATATGATAGAAACAAAACAGAGCCTGTAGGGTTAACCTCTTCGGTAATGGATTATGAAATGGTGAATATTGGAAAGCACAATAACTGGACAGGACAATATTATTCTACCACCCCCGGGCCATATGATATTTGGGCTATTCAATATGGATACGAATCGAGCTTAAAAAACCCGGTAGATGAACTAGCAAGAGTTTCTAAACTTTTAAGCCAATCAACAAAAGAAGAGCTTAGATATGGAAACGATGCTGATGATATGAGATCTCCAGGAAAAGGGGTTGACCCCAGAATCATGATTTTTGATATGAGCACTGACCCGGTAGGGTATGCTGAAGAGAGGATGGATTTAATCAGATCTTTATTTAGCGAGCTAAGAAAACGTTATGAAGTTCCTGGTGAATCATATCACGCTTTTGCGGATGCGTTCTATATTTTAAATCGTGAATACAGAAGCTGTTTAACAGTAATATCTCGTTATGTCGGTGGTCTCTATATGGATAGATCCATGATTGGACAAGAAAACAGTGAATTGCCTTTTATGGCTATACCTAAAGAAACACAAAAATGGGCAATGGCTTTACTAGATAAGTATGCATTTTCGCCAAACGCTTTTTCAGTGCCTAACGATGTTTATAATCACCTTCAATGGCAAAGAAGGGGATGGAGCGGAACAAAAGATCACAAAATTCACGACCAGGTTCTTGATCAACAAAAAAACATTTTAGACCATTTGTTACACACCAATGTTTTAAAACGCATTTCAGATAGTGAGCTGTATGGAAATAACTATCTTTTGGTTAATGTTTTTGGAGATCTTACAGATGCCTGTTTTGCTGCCGATGCAGGAACAAGTGTTAATAGCATTCGTCGGAATCTGCAAATTGAATACACAGATAGATTAATAAAAATGGTGTTGCAAAAAGGGGTAAAACATGACAATCTTACAATCAGCTCAGCGTATTCAAACCTTCAAAAAATATTAAAACACATTAATAAAAAATATGGTGTTGATAATGCGACAAAGGCACATAGAGAATTTTTACACTACAAAATAACAGAGGCTTTAGATAGTTAAAGCTATTTGTTTTATATACAATAAGGATAAAAATGTGAAAAAAAGAGCGTTTTGCTTGTTATTGTTTTTTTTTATTGGTTGCTCTAATAATAAAGAAATGGAAAAACACCCCCTAGATAAATCAAAAGAAAGAAAAATAATTTTAGATAACGGCCTAAAAATATATTTGTTATCAGATCCAAATTTTAACATGTCATCTGCTTCGATGAGCGTTATGGTTGGCTCTCTAGAAGACCCTGCCGAAAGACAAGGGCTAGCTCACTTTTTGGAGCACATGCTTTTTCTTGGAACTGAAAAATATCCCGATGTGGATGAGTATGGCAAATTTTTAAAGACAAACGGCGGTTATTCGAATGCCTATACAGCAAGAGATCATACGAACTATCATTTTCAGGTTCTTCCTATGGCCTTTGAAGGAGCAATAGATCGTTTTGCTCAGTTTTTTATAGACCCTTTGTTTACAGAAAAATATACAGAAAGAGAGGTTAATGCGGTTGACTCTGAGCATAAAAATTATTTAATGAATGATTTTTGGAGATCTTTTCAGGTCTCTAATTTGTTTGTTAAAAGAACCCACCCGGCTAGCAATTTTAATGTAGGGAATTTGGAAACACTCGGCGATATAAAGCGCGAAGAGTTAATTGATTTTTATAATAAACATTATAGCTCAAATCGAATGGCGCTATCTTTGCTAAGTAAACATAGCTTAGATGAAATGGAAGGTTGGGCAAGAAATTATTTCTCAGATATAAAAAATAGAGAGTTAAAAGAAAACAAATATGAAACAAAGGTTTTTGAAACTAAAAAAACGATAAGAATAGTTCAGATCGAGCCAGTTAAAGATGTAAGGCGCATTACGCTAAGTTATTTTGTTCCGGGGGTTAGGCTTCAATATTTACAAAAACCATCCAAACAGCTGGGGCTTATACTTGGGCATCAGGGAGAAAACGGCCTTTTATCTTTTTTAAAAAACAACGGTTGGGCAACAGAGCTTTATGCAGGAATACGATCAGAAACAAAGCAATATGATTATGCCCAAATTACCATTGAGCTAACAAAAAAGGGATTAAAGGAATATAAAAAGGTAATTGAAGTCTGTAATGCATATATTGAACTAATGAAAAGAGAGGGGTTCCAAGAACATGTTTTTAATGAATTAAAAACAATGGCAAAGCTAGATGAAGTCTATTCAAATAAAGGGGAAGGAGCAGGAAGAGCACAGAGGATAGCCAATGAATTAAACATGTATAGCTTTAACGATGCAGGAAGAATAGGCTATGCATATGGAAAACCAGACCCAGGTAGTTTTGATTCTTTGTTGTCATATTTCAATCCACAAAATATGCTTGTCTTATTAAATGCAAAAGGTTTAAAAACAGATAAAGAAGAATATTATTATAAAGCTAAATATTCTTATCTAGAAGATGATAGCCTTTACTCAGTTTTATCAAAAAACGAAACAGTATATAACTTTAAGCTTCCAAAACCCAATCATTTCATTCCAAAAAATGTAAAGATTCCAAATAGAGATATAAAAGAAAATTTAAAACCGAGCCTAATAGTTAAAAATAAAGGCACAAACATATATTTTGGTAAAGATCATGAATTTCTTAGACCAAAAGGCGTAATAAGTTATAAAATTTTGTTCCCAAAAAACAAAATAACGCTAAAACACAGAGCGTTTCTAAAAATATATATCGAATGTGTTCGCGAATCAATGAACGAGCTTGGCTATCCTGCAAAACTAGCGGGTCTTTCATATTCAATTTTTGATGGATATGAAGGTGTATATCTAAATGTAAACGGTTATACAGAATCAGCCATAAATCTTTACACAATTATGCTTGATCACATGGGAAAAATAAAAATATCTAATGAGAAATTTCTAGCAATCAAAGATAAAATAATAAGAGGCTATAAAAACATTCCTCTTTCAGATGCATATCAGCAGGCTCGGGAAAAAAACGCCGAAATATATCATAACGTAAAATTTAATTGGGATGATTTAGCCCCTGTTGCTGAGTCTGCGACCATGGAAAAGATAAAAACCTTTGCTAAAGATCTCTTTTCTCAAGTTTCCATCGAAGGGTTTGTATATGGTGATTTTGAAGAATCGGATGCAAGAAAGACGCTTCGGTTGTTTAAAGAAAAAACAGGCTATAAGAGTATTAATAGAAGTGAAGCTTTTGAGCTTGAATACTTAAACCAAGAAGAACCAGAAAAAGTTCAGCTTGTTGATTTTTTAGAAGTTAACAATTCTTGTTTTTGGCGAGAGTATCAAATTGGTTACGACAAACCTGAATTAAGAGCACAAGCAATAATTGTTGGAAAAGCAATCCAGCAACCTTTCTATACAGAAATGCGAACAAACCAACAGCTTGGTTATATAGTCTGGTCCTATGTTTTTAATCGCGATGAGTTGTTTTATTTGTCTTTTGCAATTCAATCAGGAGCATATTCTGCTGATGAGTTAGATTTTCGCGCTGATCAATATATTTCTA
>CAYFIF010000117.1:0-6227 GCA_964343085.1 uncultured bacterium
GGACTAATTAACCATCTCCAGGTTAAGCTATTAGTTTTATTGCCCCAGGGCCAACTAATATCAAATGCGCTTGTCCCCTCATCATATTCAGCAGGATTATCATAATTTTCAAACTTGTCAGAGAAACCTATTTCTAAGATATCATCACCATAGAACCTACTATAAGTAATACGATGGTCCTGGCTGAGATCAACATTTATCTTTACCTGGTAATCATAAAAATAATATGGAAATTTAAAATCACTACCATCTGGTATAAAGAAATTAAATAATTTATCTAAATATGTTCTTCTTCCCGCGAGCATCCATGATCCTTTGATGCCCTTAAACTTTGGCAATGGTCCTTCAATTAGACCTTTACTAGAAATAATAGAGATGTTGGCATTCCCTTGAATTCTTTCCGTATTCCCTTCCCGATTAATTACGCTTAGTATTGCTCCCATACGCCCTCCATAACGAGCAGGAAAACCACCGGCATGAAAATCTGCTTCTTTAATTGCATCTGTATTAAAAGTAGAAAAAATACCGCCTAAATGATAAGGGTTATATACAGTAATGCCATCTAGCATAATTAAATTCTGATCAGGAGTACTTCCTCTTACATACAAAGCACTAGAAAAGTCATTTATCGTTTGAACACCGGGCAACATTTGGACTGTACGAAATAAGTCAGGTTCAATAAAAGCCGGTGCAGTTTCTAGAGTTCGAAGATCTAAAGTAATACGACTAGGTTCTACCATTTGTCTCATTTTTTGGGTCTCACCAAATACGTCAATAGCTTGCCCCTCAATGATTGTACGCTTAAGTCTAAAATCAAGGCGAATATTTTTGGAGTCTAGAACCTCAATTTCTTTTGTTAACATCTCATAACCAATAATCGATACTGCAATAGTATGTTTTCCAATTGGAACTTTATTGATAACGTAATAGCCATCAATACTACTCGCAGAACCAAGACCATTTTCTTTAATAAATACGTTAGCATAGCCCAAAGGCTCTCCATTTTCATTATCACGCACAAAACCACTTATACTAATCATATTTTGGGCATTCAAATAAAAAACAGAAAAGAAAAGAAAATATCTTAATAGTCTCATTATAATAAGAAATTACACTCCTAATTTAGCCTAAGAAGTTTAATTTTTTCCGATGAAATTATTTCTAAAGTATTTCAATTATAACTCGTAATTTTTAAATAATTATTGTTATTTATTTCAATACTGAGCAAGGATTTTCTTGAAAAGATTTTTTATCCAACCCAATAATAAAATATACAGTTTTTTTATTATAATTAGTCTCTCTCTAGTTTTTCTAAGGCTGCTTTTTATTTCTGGTACAATGTTGATAGATGATGAAGCATATTATGCTATGTACGCAAGACACCTTGACTGGGGTTATATTGATCATGGCCCGGTTGTTGGTTTTATAATTAAAATATTTACGTTTTTTGGCGAAAACGCATTTACAATAAGAATCGGTGCAACTCTTATGATGGCTTTTCTTGCTACCATACTTTATAGGTTTGGCAAAACTCATTTCAATAAAACAACTGGTATGGTACTCTCCCTTGGTATATCGGCGAATATGCTTTTCCATACCAATTCGATAGTGATAACTCCAGACCTTCCACTTACTTTTTTCACCGTCCTTGCTATTGTTTATTATTATAAAGCATATTGTGTTGATGCAGATAAATATTTAATCCCTGCAGGAATATTTTTAGGCTTGGCAATGCTTTCAAAAGTTTCAGCTTTATTCCCTGCTATGGGGATTGCACTTTTCCCTTTTTTAGTTAAAGAAAAACGATATATTCTTAGAAATATTAATTTTTATGGATCCTTTATTACGGCATTCCTTGTTTTCCTGCCATTTATTATTTGGAATCTTCAAAATGATCTAGCATTCTTTAGATATCAGGGAAGCCATATATCTCGCGCAGGGAATATTGAGAACTTTGCGGAGCTATGGGGTAGTCTTTTTATTCTTCTTGGCCCTGTTTATTTTTTTTATGCAACAGTCCAGCCTTATATAAACCTATCAAAATGGAAAAATCTACCTGCTCCTATACAATATTTTACTGTAATAACAATTATCCCAATGACCTATTTTCTGGTACATTCATTCTTTTCAAGATTAGAGGCCAATTGGCCAGCTCCTGTTTTTTTTGGAGGCTTATTTCTCATGGCAATTACCAATGTAGGGGAAAGATGGGAAAAACGTAGGGGACAATTGTTATTGCAGCTCATTTTTTCTTTGGTATTGATACTAACTGTTACTATTCAAACTTTTAATAAATTTATACCACTAAAAGGAAAAAATGATATAACTAATCGATATTTTATTTATAATTCATTTAAGTCCGAATTAAAAAAATTTTTGAATGAAAATCCTATTTTTAAAGATTATAGAATTTTAGCAAATAATTTTCAAATCCCATCAATGATAAATGTGTATCTAAAACCCGACAAGGAGGCTGTTTGTTTGTCAATTGGATACCATGAAACACTCTACTCATTTATTTATAAGGACCAAGATTTAATTGGAAAGAATTATCTTTTTATCTCTAATGGAAAAAAGTTTCCAAAAAAATGTGAAAACTACTTTAAAGAAATAACACTGTTAAAACAATTTTCATCTAGAAGAAATGAAGAAAAAATAAAAAACTATAGTATATGGTTAGTAAAAGGTTACAAAGGAAAAAGTTATTTCAAAAAAGTATAAAGAAAATTTTAATTCAGTTTAACAAGCATCTAATAAATTGGCTATTAATCAAAGAAAAGGTATCAAAAAAGAAAAACAAAAATCTTTCATTAGAGAGTATGATTATGAATTGACTGCAGTTTTTCTCATTCTTCTTGGCATTTTTCTTCTTATTGAAGACCTGGAAATAAAAAAATATCTTTACGATTTCTTTCAAAACATATTTTCTTCTATAGCTTATGTCATTACTAAAATAATAAATATATTTGTATTGATAATTAAACAGTTTGAAACATCTGATATTGTTGGAATAGTACTTACTTTTATGGGCTTTTATATGCTGCTAAAAATATGGAGAGATAGACAAATTTCAAGATATTCATATCTTCAAAACTGTCCACAATGTGGAGGGAACCTAAGAAGAATTCCTAGGACTTCTAAGCAGAAGCTTTCGGGTTTTATATTTGGTTCAAAAATAAAACATTATTCCTGTAACATTTGCGATTACAAAGGGATAAAAATGAGTAAAAGATCAAAATAAGGAGATTGTATATGGATCTAAAAGAACAAATAATCAGTGATATTAAAAACAATCCAATAATACTTTATATGAAGGGAACTAAAGAAATGCCTATGTGTGGGTTTTCTAATTCTGTTGTCCAAATATTAAATTTTTATGGTGTCGAGTTTAAGGATATAAATGTCCTTGAAGATCAAAATATACGAATAAAATTAAGTGAACATTCTAATTGGCCAACGATACCACAATTATTTGTAAATGGCGAACTTATAGGAGGGGCTGACATTACTAAAGAGCTACATGATAATGGGAAACTCCTTGATATTTTAGATCAGGGTAATAAAGCCAATTAAGTTCTAAAAAAAATAATAGGTAACTTTTTAACTGTTAAATAAATTTCCCCCTAGAATTTGTAGTTATAAAAATTATTTGGCCCGTTCGTCTAGTGGTTAGGACTCCAGGTTTTCATCCTGGCAACAGGAGTTCGATTCTCCTACGGGCTACTAAAAAGATTCAAAATATTTTTTTTGATAACTATTTGCATAAAGTTCTGATTTTAAGTTAATGGAACCACACCCATTTATTGTCCACTTCCCAATTGCATTAATTAGTCTTTTATATATTTTTCAGATTATCACCGTTATTAAACCAAAAAAGATTCCTAAACACCTGAATCTTTGGATTTTGATTCCTGCATCTATTTCAATCATACCTGCGATGCTTTCAGGACAAAAAAACGAAAAATTATTAGAAAACCTCTGCCCGGAAGCATTAAATACACTTCACTATCATAAAATGTTTGCAAATATGACAACATGGGGATTAATTCTGTTATCTATTATTTGGATTTTTATTACCTTAAAAAATAAAGCAAATACAAATGTACAGAGACTAATGTTAGCCTTTCTAACGCTTTTATTTATAAGTGTTACCATCACTGGCTATTTAGGCGGTCAGCTAGTACATGTCTGGAAAACTTAAACTATTCTCTTTCTATATAAACTAAGAATGAAGTAGAAACAGAACTATAAAATACTCCTAAACCATCATCAAAATTTGAATCAGGTAAAAGGTATATATTCTGTCCTACTGGATCGCCAGTAAAATAATCAAAATATGATTCACTGGTTGCTTTAAAAGTCATTAAATAATAGCCATAATAATCAAAATAAAGCCACATAATCGGCGATGGGGCTGACTCAATATTCCAGAGCCATGGATTATTCCTATATGGACTGTTTTCTCGCCAGGTTCCATCAGGAATGCCTCTACGCAATTTTTGTTTCCATATATTTGCTATATCATTGTATGAAATGCTATCATCATTAAAGTATCCATTATCCTCGCTATAAATTAGATTAATATAACAACTATCTCTCCTACCATTTCGATTTCGATCAGAATATTTATCTGGCTCATCATAGATACCATTATTGTTTTCATCTTCATATGGTTCCATTCCAACCTTACCTGATTCAAGAGCGTAACTAATGATTTGGATTGTATTGTAATTTTCATCCTCAAAATCGACTCCAAACATTGAATAGCTTGCAAAACTCTTTGTAAAGCAATCCCCAATTCTAAATAATAATGTATCCACGTTTATGTTGTAAGTATTCACAAAGTCATGGGGGCTACCAAGTAATTCTGGAAGCTGAAAAAGATTAAAATTTTCTAAATTATTTACATCAATATTTGAGACAGGATATAAAGTGCCATCAGGACATTCATAATCACCCATTTCGGCGGATGTAATATTAAATGATTCTGGTACAGTTGTATTTGCAACAACCGAATCATCTTCTGTAGTCACAATTAGGCTATAGGATGATCCAGGCTGAATTATATATGAAATGTAGTTTAAAGAATCTAAATATGTAGCCTCTATTGAAAGAGGAAAATATTTTCCCGAGCCTAAGGAATAAAATTTTAATTCTTTTTGATCTTCGGAAGACAAGTTGACTAATCGCACTTGAGCATTTTCTATAACCAAGTCTTCAGCATCTATATCTTCATCCAAACTAGCAGATCTTGAGATGAGCACAGTATCTGTAATCAGCATATTTGCATTAATTGAAGCAAAGATTACTAATTTTTCTTCGTAATCCATTACCTTATCATCAAAAGAACATGATGGTATAAAAACAAATATTATCAATAAAAAAACAGATTTATTAAATATATTTTTCATATTAAAACTCCCAAGTGAAACCGATTGTTGGAATAATAGGAAATAGGCTAATGTTTCTCTCTTTAATTTTGCCTTCATCGGGCTCATCTACATTTGGTTCACCTACGTCAGGTACTCCATTGCCATTAGTATCATCAAGTTCTTCATCCCAATCACCATCATCGTCAATGCCATTGTATGGACTACCTACATCGTACGCTTTTCTAAATATATTTTCTCGATTTAAAACATTAATAACTTGAATAAATACATCCATATTAGTATTTCTGATCTTAGCATGGTATACTAATCCAATATCTAAACGATTATAGGGAGTATATCGTCCTGAATTTCTTGTTCCAGGGATTGTTCGAAATACCTCATCCGGACTTTCAGGAAACCGTTGAATATAGTAACCTATAATGGGCGTGTAGGCTTGTCCAGTTTGAACTGCTAATCTCCAATTCATTTCCCATTTTTTATTTAGCTGATAATTACCCAAAGCGCTAAATGCATGTGTGCGATCCCAGTTGGTATAATATTCTTTTTCTTCACCAACATAAATACTGTTCATAATTTTACGAGAAACAGAAAAAGTATAAGCCAACCAACCACTTAATCTTCCACTCATTTTTTGTCCAAATATTTCTAACCCATATGCATATCCGTCAGAAGGAGTTAAGATATCAGATAGTTTCTCATCAGAAACTGGTGCGTCTGTAGATGATCTTTTTTCCTCGAATGTTAGTAAATTTTGAATATTTTTGTAGTATCCTTCAATCTGCAATTTATATATACCTCGAATGTACTCTTCATAGCCAAGAACATATTGGATAG
>CAYFIF010000118.1:0-4911 GCA_964343085.1 uncultured bacterium
AGATAATCACCAAGGTTTGTATTACTTTCTCGCCTTATTTCAGTTTTTGTGATAACAGATATTGCTGCAGGTGCATCCTCAATTCTCTCTCTTCGTCTAGAGGCTGTAACAACATAAGTATCGAGCTCAATTGCTTGTGGGGAGAGTGCGATTTCCAACTCAATTGTCTCACCAGGAGAGATTTTAATTTCTTTTTTATAGTCTTTATAGCCAATGTAGGAGACCTTAATTATGTAGACGCCTGCTTTTACATCTTCTATACTAAAATCACCATTTAGATCTGAGGCTGAACCTTTTATAGTTTTATCTAAAATTACATTGGCTCCGGCAAGAGATTTTCTATTGCTAGAATCAATTACCTTGCCTTTGATACGACTATCCTTACCTATTAACAATGACAAAGAAATTAAATAGTAGATATACCTAAGCTTCATTTTCTCTATTAGATATAAAACAGCCCCGCAGAACGAGGCTGTTTATTTAACTTAATCACAACTATTATATATAGTTCAGATATTGAACCTATTTTAGAAGAAGCATTTTCCCTTTTTGAACACGATTATCGGATTTTACTTCGTAAAAATACAGTCCGCTTGGTACTTTATTACCATTGCTATCTTTTCCATACCATGTAATATTATAAGTCCCAGCATTCAACTGGCTATTTTCCAAAACGCTGACTTCTTCACCAAGCATAGAAAAGATTGATACTTTTACTAGTGACTCACGCTCTGTTGAAAACTTGATCTTTGTTATTGGGTTAAATGGGTTAGGAAAATTACCATGAAGTTCAAATTTATTAGCAAGAGGTGCTTCCGAATCAACTTCCGTGGTAGCATTATATGCTCCAAAAACTCTTACACGTTGTGTTGTTTTATCTAATAGACATGCATTGTCAACTTCAAATATTAATCTACCAGTTCCTTCTTCAGAATCAAAATCCCATCCTGAGTCATCAACTCCGCATTCATAATCACAGGCCTGTTGTACAGCAAGGAGTGTAGCAGTAGGTCCTAATGAGAAAATATTAGAGCATACATCTTCTCCCAGACCCAGACCAATACATCCAAGATATTGCTGCGTCAAAGTATCACCAATACTTGCTCCAATCACTGAAGATGTTGCGGCATCAAGATAAATGTATGCTACTGAATCTGCAGCTGCAGTCAAAGATCCTTGTAGATCTCCTGTAGTAGCTAGAGCAGTTTGAAAAACGGTTGAGAACATTTGTCCTGCTTCTAAATAGTTATAGGTGAAAAAATATCCAGTAGGTGCTAATAATTCATCGCCACTGAAAAGAATACCATCTCCATCAGAAAGGACACCGGATGGGTCAAATATATATGCTTTATTTGTTAACACTGTTCCAGCTGAGCTTGTATCACCTGTGAAAGGATCAATTTCGTAAGTATCAGGATTATTTGGATCTATTGGATGGCCGCTTCCATTCAAGATAGGTGTACTAAAAGGCTCATCACTTCCTGTCCAGCCTAGGTTGTACCATAACATAGTATCATCGCCTGTGGTAGCATACATAAGGTAGGCTTCTGTATTTGCAATAGTTACAGTATCGCCGGGGGAAATTGGGACTCCAAGAAAATCGCTATATTGTCCATCATCATTGACTCCAAGCCCGGTACCAACTCCATCAGTTGCTTCCCAGTAAATCTCTAATCCAGCAGGAACTGTTCTTGAATCATCTGTATAAGTTACAGTCGCCATACCCCAGTCTGGCATAGTGGTTCCTGGTCCGTAGTCAGTGCCTAACTGCCCATTGAGAATATCAGCAGCAGAAAATTGGGCGAAAACATCAGAAAGTGAAATACCCCAACCAAGAGAATATTTAGTAGCATCATCGGGGTGGACAAATCCAGTACTTCCTGTCCAGGTACCATTCTCACTTACGCCAGGAACTGTAGCATAAGTGGAACAGTTATCAGCTTCAGTAGTTGGATATGTGCTCCCTTCATTAATTGTAAAAGTACCATTGTCATTAAGATCTATATTTAAAGCGACACCAACTGATGCCATTAATTCTGGAGTGACTAATGGAACAAGGCGGGTGGTTATTGTATCACCAGGGGCATATTCAGCTACAACTTGCGTGAAGCCCAAACCAGCGGCAGCGGCAGCTGAACTTGGCCATGAAACAGATACAGTATTACCGCCTCCATTTTCCTCATCTTCCGGGCTATCAGCCTCTCGAGCCACATATGTATAGTGAACTATTATGGCATTCACATCGATATTCCCTTGCAAGGATTGGGACTGCACAAATGTGGAGGCTATAACAAGAGGTAAAACAATTTTTATCAATTTATTCATATTTGAATCTCCCTTTGGTTAATCATATTATTTTATTTTATACTACTTTCAAATCAACTAATGACTTTTAGTATGTAATTTTTAGGTATACCCGAAAATAAAACAACGCAAATAAGAATCAAAGGATTATGTGAAATCAAAAAAAGAAAAATTGTCTTAAGTACAAGACAATCAATAATTAGAATTAATCTTTTTTTCTAATACTCCACCGGGCCCATAAAATCCATAAACAATAAAGAGTAAGAATACTTCCAAAAATAAACACTCCATTTAATATTATTGCTGTTATAATTCTATCAATCATGTTTGAGTATAGTTATTTTGTTCCATTAAATTAATTAAAGATATTTAGATTATAATCAGTTGAAATTGAAAAGTAAATGAAAATTGCAGTTTTAGTTAAACAGGTTCCTGGAACAGAATCTCCGCTACCTATTAATAGTTCCTCTACATGGTTAGATGAAGACAGTGTTACATATATCATGAATCCACCAGATAACTATGCGCTTGAAGAGGCTTTGATAATAAGAGAGAAACTTGGTTCGGGAGAGGTTGTTGTTGTCAGCATGGGTCCTGAAAGAACACAAAAAGTAATTAGGGAGAGCCTCGCGAAAGGAGCGGACAGAGGAATTTTTATAAAGGAAGATGAATCGAAGCTTTTTGATCCTTTATCTGTAGCTAAAAATTTGTCAGAGGCAATCCGAGATGAAAATTTTGATCTTGTATTTACCGGTCTTCAATCTGATGATATTGGTATGGGACAAACAGGGGTTCTTATTGGTGAGCTTCTTGGTATGTCAACTGCTACTCTTGCAGTCGAGACTGAATTATCTGATAAAACCATAAAAATTAAAAGGGAACTTGAATCAGGCTGGTTTCAATGGATATCGCTTCCAATCCCTGCATCTATATCTATACAGTCTGGACTCAATGTTCCTAGGTATCCTTCTTTGAAAGGAATCATGAGTGCAAAAAAGAAAGAAGTAAAAATTTTAAACATTGGTGATTTTCAGACATATGATAATTATCAAAAGATTGAGAGTGTATTTATACCTCAAACTTCAAAACAAACTGAAATAATTGAAGCTGATGTGGATACTACGGTTTCTAGGATTGTTGAAATTTTAAAATCTGATTTAAAGGTTTTATAACGATGGATATTCTTGTTGTATTAGAAGATAATAATGGAAAATTGCATCGCATGAGCAAGGAAGCAATTGTTGCAGCCCAAAAAATAGGTGGATCTGTTTCTGCATTGGCTATTGGTAAGAATTCAATTCATTTTGCAGCTGAATTAAAGGATATGGCACTATCTGAGGTTTTAATTGTTAATCACGAGAGTGTTTCTAGTTATAGCGCTGATGGATACGCAGCTGTAGTTACACAGGTTGCTAAAAATGAATCACCTAAATTCATAGTTGCTGGGCATACTTATCAAACAAGAGATTTTATGCCTCGAGTAAGTGCCAAACTTGATATTCCTTTTGTTCCTGATATTGTAGGATTGGATGGTGAAAAATTTGTTAAACAGATATTAAATGCAAAAATGAATGCATTGATATCTTCACACTCAAATCAAACTATTCTTAGTTTTCAATCTGCTGCTTTTAATGAGGAGGCAATTACTCAGGGAGAATGTTTGTCTCGCTTAATTGAAGTTCAATTCGACTCATCAGATGTACGTTCAGTATCTGATGAGCCATTTCAGGAGGATTCAGGTGATGTTGATCTTGAGAGTGCTGAGATCCTTGTTTCTGTAGGCAGGGGCATAGAAAAAAAAGAAAATGTTTCTATCGCCTTTGATCTTTCTAAGGTGTTAGGCGCGGAGGTTTCTGCCAGTAGGCCAGTAGTGGATTCTGGTTGGATAGAGCCATTCAGGCAGGTAGGAAGTTCTGGTCATTCATTGGCACCTAAATTATATTTTTCATTAGGAATATCTGGTGCTATCCAGCATGTTGTTGGGATGAAAGGCTCAAAGTCTATAATAGCTATTAACAAAGATCCTGATGCACCTATATTTGAGATCGCAGATTATGCGGTTATTGGGGATCTATTAGAGATTGTTCCTAAGTTGATTGAAGCATTAGAAACTTCTTAGTCAGCATATATGCATAACGCATTATTTTCAATACCTGAAAAAATTATTCTTGCAGTTCTTACTATTACGACATTTTTTTCATTTGGTTATGAACTATATCGACGAATTTCTATTATTTTTAAAGGGACTGGGTCACTGCCATTTGATCGAATCGGTGAAAGACTATTTCGAGTTTTCCGGGAAGTTTTTTTACATGAAAAGGTCATCAGAGAACGGCCTTATCCTGGCGTTATGCATGCACTGGTTTTTTGGGGTTTTCTGGTTTTTGGCTTGATCACTCTAGATCATTTTTCTACTGGATTCTATCACCCGCTTTTATCTGATTCTACTCATAGGTTTTATTCTTATTTAGTTATTCCTTTTTCGTTTTTAGTTATCTTTGGTATATGCGCTCTTGCTTACCGAAGATTTGTAACTAAGCCAAAATCACTTGGAGATATTTCACTAAGCTCTGGTTTGGTTGCTGTATTTATTGTAGTTCTGATGGT
>CAYFIF010000118.1:5011-6141 GCA_964343085.1 uncultured bacterium
TAAATAAACTAACTCAAAATCAAGCTTTAGATATATTTTCTTGTGTTGAGTGCGGTAGATGCACAGATGTATGCCCTGCAAGCAGAGGTGGCGGGGTTCTTGATCCGAAGCATCATTTCATTTTAGATCTTCGGCAACCACTTTTGGATCAGAAAGATGTTAATGTCTTAGACCGTATTAATGTCGAAGCTGGCTGGGAGTGCACAACATGCCAGGCTTGTACAGAGGTCTGTCCAGTGGGTAATCAAATAGAGAAGTCAGATGAAATTAGGAGGTTAGAGGTTTTAGTTGAAGGAAAGGTCCCTCAAGAATACCAAAAAATCTTTTCAAACCTTCAGGAAACAGGAAATACAGAAGGTGCATCTATTAGTAGTTTAGCCTCAAAATTACCAGTCTTTACACCAGAAAAAGATTATGTTCTTTGGCTTGGTTGCTTTGCTCGTTTTGGACTTGACCCAACTTTCAATGCTTCAGTAGAAAACTTTGTTAAAATATTGGATTTTGCGGGCGTCTCCTATGGTGTATTAGAGCATGAGCATTGTTCAGGAGATCCAGCAAATAGGCTTGGTGATAAACTAACTTATACCATGCTTAGAGAGCATAACTTGGAGCAGCTAAAAGAAACAAAGAAGGTTGTTACACTTTGCCCACATTGTGCGGTTAATCTGAACAAAGAATATAAAAAATATAGTCAAATAAATTATACGGTAGAGCACCACACTCAAGTAATTGGACACTTAATTAAAGAGGGGAAGATAAAAGTACAGATTGGAGATAGTGGAAAGGTTACCTATCATGATCCATGCAATCTCTCAAGAATGCTTGATATAGTTGATGAACCTAGAAAAGCGATTATGTCTGCCACTAATAATTTTGAAGAGTTAGAAGAAAGTGGCAGAAATACTCTATGCTGTGGGGCTGGTGGTGCACTTTGGTGGAAAAAAGAAACTCAAGGCCGGACTCATTTAGTTAGGGCTGAACAAGTGATTGAATCTGGTGCTGATACAGTGGTTACTGGTTGCAACTTCTGTTATGGTATGATGAAACAAGGTTTAGGACCTCTCACACCTGAGGGGAAGGAAGAAGTTGTGGTCAAAGACGTAGCGGATATAGTTGCTGAAAATCTAATT
>CAYFIF010000119.1:0-6136 GCA_964343085.1 uncultured bacterium
TAAGCCTGTGCAACATTGACTTCACTTATTGTATTATCACCTTTTTTAGCAATGAGGTCCTTAATATTTTTCTGTGAGATCGGTATCTGATCTTCGAGTATTTTTTTCAACAATTTCATAGCAACGCCCAAAACATAATTAGTAACCACTTAATTTACTGCAATCAAACATATTTAAAATAAATTCAATATAAACTAATCAAATATGCGAACAACTAAGCCTGATCTTAATTTTGGTTCAAACCAAGTAGATTTAGGAGGCATTACCTTACCAGCATCTGCGACTTCAAATAAATCTTTGATTTTAACAGGATAAAGTAAAAAAGCAATCATTTTATGATTTAAGCACCTATTTTCAATCTCCTTTACACTTTTTATGCCTCCTATAAACTCAAGTCTTTCCGATGTTCTTGGATCTTCAACCTTAAAAAAGGGCTGCAATAAAAAATCCTGAAGTATGGAAGCATCTAAAGCGGAAACAAAATCATCAAATACTATTGTTTCTTTAATTTGTAAACAATACCAAGAATTATCAAAAAACATCGAAACCATATTTTTAGAAGATGGAGACTTAGCTCTATCCAATTTTGAGACTTTAAACTTTTTACTTATAAACTTAATTAAATTGTGTTTATCAAACTGATCCACTTTCAATATACGATTATAACTTAGAATTTGCATTTGATCGTGAGGAAATATCACAGCCAAAAAGAAATTGTATGACTCTTGACCAGAATGATTTGGATTCAATTCTTTTTTAATTTTTTTAACTCGCGACGCTGAGGCCGCTCTATGGTGACCATCAGCAATATATAGCTCTCTAATTGAATCAAAATAATTTTTTATAGCTCTAATTAAAAAATTAGATTTTAATTTCCATATTCTATGAATAGAACCATCTTCGGCTTCGAAATCGATATATGGATCGTTTTTGAGAGCATTCTCAATAAGAGACTGAAATCCCCCATCATTTTTATATGTTAAAAAAACAGGACCTGTATTGGCATTAGTGACTTCAATATGCTTAGATCGGTCATTCTCTTTTTCAGGCCTTGTGTGTTCATGTTTTTTGATTAATCCAGTATCATATTCTTTGATCGAAACCTTTGAAATAATTCCTGACTGTACATGTTGCCCCATACAAATCTGATATAAATAAAAACAGGCCACATTTTCTCTTGACAATATTCCTTGCTTAATAAAATCATCTAAATTTTTCTTTGCATAAGAGTGAATTATATCTGCACTTGGATTAGTACTGCCTTCAAATTCTATTTCAGGTTTTATAATTCTTAAAAAAGATTTTTTATTTGAATCATAAACGGCTCGAGCTTCTTTTGAAGAAATTACATCATATGGAGGAGAGCTTACTTCTTTTGCTTCATCAGGAGAAGGTAAATAGCCTCTGAAAGGTTCAACAATAGCCATATATCTTTGCCATAGATTATTAATTTTTCATCTATATTTTGTTATTATAATTAAATCAGTGTTTTAAGATCTTTTAAACAGCTTACGTGCTTCATTAAGATCTTCAATAAAATCAATTTCCATACATAAATATGAAGAAACATCTAAATAATTGACTTGAGTTTGCCCTAGAATCGGCTCTATCGCAGCTTCAAAATAATCATTCATCCCTCCAGCCTCAATTAGTTTTTTTAAAGAATTGGAAAATAAATGGTTAAAATTTTTAGATAATTTTGCAACCCCAATAAATTCACCTAGGCACTTAGATTCGATTAGATCCTTACCAATTGCAGAAATTTTATTTCCTCCTCCATCAATAACTTTTACCTCTTCCCTGCCACATTCTTTAACATCTACAGCCAATACAGAACTATAAGCTGATCCAATTAGTTCAAGTAACATTTTCTCTTCGTAAACAACGTCTGCGTTCATTAACAAATAATCATCAGAAACTAATTTCTCTACAGCAAGGAATGCTGAGTAAGCTGTATTTGTTTCAAAAAAATGATTATTTATAATAAAATCAAAATTTAGATCAGGAAAATTTTTGGTTACATGCTCCATAAGCATATCCCTTTGGTATCCAACTACCATTGTAATATCCGATACAGAATTTTTTTTTAAGGCTTCTAATTGATAGTGAATAATAGGCTTACCTCCAACATCTAAAAGACATTTAGGAACATTATAGGTATGTGGATACAACCTTCTTGATACACCAGCCGCAAGAATAAACGCTTTCATAATGAAATAAAATTACTGCTTTAATAGATTATTAACATAGGCTTCTATTTCTAACTTTGAAATCTTTTTTATACATTTTACATCACTACTAAGACTATCACAGTCATCCCCTTTACATCGGTTACAATGCTTAACAATGCATACCCTCTCTCCGATCGGGCTTGTTTTTTCTGGATGACCTACACCAAAAAATGAAATGGTTGGGAGGCCTAATGCAGCAGATATGTGACCTAAGCCACTATCAGTTGCTAAACTATATCGACATTCAGATAAAATAGAAATTGATTCTCTAAGCGTATACCTTCCGCAAATAGATTTTATTGAATTATTTTGACATTGTTTTATTAATGCATCTCCTTTTACAGCATCATTCTTAGATCCAAATATTAAATAATCATTTTTTGAATTCTTTATCCATTTTTTTATTAGACTATTTGATATTGATCTATTTTTTGCAATGCTAAAAGGGGTTACTGCAACTGGTTTATTAAACTTAAGTTTTTTTATTTCCTCTTTAGCCCATATTTTTTCTTTTTCTGAAATATAAATATTTGGATCTAAAGTTATATCCTGTTCAGCTCTCAACATTTTTAAAAACTTTTTGGTACGATGAATCCTTTTTTTCGGCTGATGAAAAGATTTTGTTAATAAAAAAGATCTCATTTGAGCCTTATATCCAACTCGGTTTTTAGATCCTGATATCCATAAAATCAGAGCACTTCTGAAGGAATCTGTTAGTGTGAAGAACTGATCAAAATTCTTTAATTTTAGACACCAACCAGTTTTAAAGGTCCCAACAATATTATTTATTGAATTGTGTTTGATAGTTATTAATTCATCGATTGCAGGATTTTCTTTATAAACTCCAGAGACCCACTCTTTACAAATAACATTTATTTCGGCATTTGGATTTTGGTCTTTCAATTCACTTATAAATGGTAGTGCCATAATTGCATCACCAATCCAGTTAGGACTATACACACCAATTTTCATTTTATATAGCTTCTATGGCATTAACTAATCTAAAAGATGCTTTCCCGTCATTTTTATATAAATAATATTTACACGCATTTTGTCTATTTACTTCCATTTCATGTGGATATTCTAATGAATATTGAACTCTACTATAGAGATCAGAAGGATCAACTATTTTATAAACAAAATCGACATCCATCATTCTTTCGACATCTAATCTTTTCCAAAATCTTTTGCTAAATATTTTATGCTTTAATCTAAGGCTAAAACACTCCGCTTGTATTATTGGCTTATCTAAAGGTAAAAATTCAAAAATTGTTGAGGAAATATCACTAATAAGAAGATCGGATAATATGTAATAAGGAATAATATTTATAGAATCATTCTTCAACAGTTTAACTGACCTATAATTTTTTGAAACTCTAATACATTGCTCACTCTGATGCAGATAACGTTCTTGGAGCCAACTGAAACTATGTAATTTGATTAAAATATTATACTCTTTACTTAACGAAATAAATTCAGGAACAAGTTTTTCGATAGAGCTTGGATAAAAGCTTGGAGCATATAAAATAGTTTTTTTATTAGGATCAAGATCAAGTTCTTTTTTTAATTGAACTATATCATAATTAGATTCATCGAATAACAAATCTAATTTAGTAAAACCCGTTAGAACCAGATTCTCATACCCCATTTTTTTTAGTTCATCGTAGCGAGATTCTGACTCAACAGACCTTAGATTAATTCTATCATTAATATCTGTGTAATAAGATTTTTTTAAACCTATACCATGATATACCATGACAGCTAAGGTTTTAGAAGTTACTAACTGGTTTAACTGACCAATATTACCAACAATTATAATAGAGAATTCATTCTTTATAATTTTATTAATCCTATTTCTTTCACTATCTGATTCAATAGTTTTCACACCTGCTTCTGTACAGGCAATTAAAAATTGTGCATATTCAATTTTTGAACTTCGGATAGGCATAGACGCATAAATATCATAGTTCAAACGGCTTTTCATTTCTAAGATTATAGGCAAGAAGTTCGGCCAATAATATAAATGATGGGTTTCAAATAATACTTTTGACACGGTAATTAAGGTCAAATCACCTAAAGCAATTTTGATAATATTGCATCGCGAGCTCTTTCGGATGCCATTCCATCAAGCTTGTATAACATTTTATCTTGAAACTCTTTTCTATCTTTTTTATACTTTTCGTTTTCAGTAAATGCCCTCTCAATTGTTCTGGGAATAGAGCTAGGACGATCTACTTCAAAACAGAATCTAGATATATCCCTACTCATTTCTTTGTTTAACCTCTTTCTATAAAGCCTATATTTAAAAATACGGTGGGATAACTTTAGTTTTAAAAACCTATTTATTACCACAGGTTTTCCCAGCGCGAGCATTTCATAAATAGTACTACTAGCTTCTGTAAGCAGTAAATCAGAAATTTGATAAAAAGGTGTAATATTATAGTGCTCCGGGTCAATTAAATGAATATGTTTATATTTATTATCAAGAGCACTGAAAAGCTCTCTCTGAGGACGTAAATCAACCTGCCCGAATTTATTTAAAAATACTGTCCAAAGATGGGGCTTAATTAATAGATTATAGCCCTTAGTATATTCCCCTAGGTTTAACCCAATTTTTTCAGCTGAACTTGGATAAAAGGTAGGTGCAAAAAGAATAGTTTTTTTATCCGGGTCTAACTGAAATTTTTTAACTAAAGAATCTAGATTGACTCCACCTTCTCTAAACAAAGGGTCAAGTTTTATGTAACCTGTTAAAGTCAAATCAGTTTTTATTCCATTCTCTCTGAGCTGATTCATGCGATATTCACCTTCCACAAATCGCAGGTCCAAACGATCATTATTATCCAACCAATAAGATGGTTTTACCCCTATACCATGATAGATCATGCCAACTAAGGTATTATCATTTACAAACTCCTCTATGTTATAACGAGACCAACCACAAATAAAAACATCTAACTTTAAATCTCGTATTATTTTTTTCCGTTGCTCTTCCGAATCTGAATAAATAAATGAACCTGGCTTTTGCTTTAATATATTTGAACAAAGTTCATATTCTAAGCTTTTTATATCTCTAGATGTAGAGTGATAGATATTAAAACGTTTATCACCCGATAAAAGATCTATCAATGGTTCAAATTGTGGTAAGTGGTATAGATGGTAACTATCAAAAAGAATAGAAATTGGTTTTTTCATTTTATTTATTCGGAGTATTGCAAATTATATAACTTTTTATATTCTCCATCAGATTGAAATAACTCATCGTGGGTACCATATTCAAGTATCTCTCCATTAGAAACCATCAAAATCTTATCAGCATTTCTTATAGTAGATAATCTATGAGCAATAACTAAGACAGTCCTCTTATTCATAAGGTTCTCGATTGCTTTCTGAACTAGTTTTTCGGATTCTGTATCTAATGAAGAGGTGGCTTCATCTAAAATAAGAAATGGTGGGTTTTTTAAAATGGCACGTGCAATCGCTATTCTCTGTCTTTGTCCTCCTGATAGTTTAACTCCTTTTTCACCAATAACAGTGTTAAAACCAAGGGAAAGATCATTTATAAAGTCCAAAGCATTTGCAGCAACTGAAGCCTTAAGTATAGCCTCTTCATTTACATTTTCCGTACCATAAGAAATATTATACTTGATGGTATCATCTAACAATATAGTTTCTTGAGTAACAATTCCCATCATCTTACGTAATGAATCAATCTTGATTTTTTTTATATCAATACCATCAAAAAATATATTCCCTTTTTCAACCTCAAAAAACCGAGGTATCAGATCTGCTATAGTCGACTTACCTGATCCACTTTTCCCAACAAGTGCAACTATCTGTCCTTTTTTAATAGAAAAAGAAAGATTTCTCAAAGAAAAATTGTTTTCTTTATTATAAGTAAAACC
>CAYFIF010000120.1:0-5980 GCA_964343085.1 uncultured bacterium
GCTATTATACTCAAGATCTACATCATAAAGGATTACCCCGGAAATATGAAAATTATTTATCCAATCTCGAATTTGGGTATCATTAGATATTTTTAAACCTCTGAAGCCTGCTATAATTAGCTTACCTAGTTTTTCTATCATTTTATTAATTACTGGTTCTAAGTTTAGGCAGAAAATCTGTTGGGCATATAGAAACTAATATATTTTAAGGATTAATTGAATACCGTGAGAACTATTTTTTGGATTTACATTTTAATAGGGACTTTAAGTTTTGGCAACAAGGATGGAGATTTTGAGTGGGTAAAAACTTTGCCTAAACCCTGGAAGTTGACTGAAAAAGATTTTGCTTCTTATTTGCCGGTTTTTAAAAATCGGTTTCCAGATTTTCATGATAGAATAAAAGCATTGAATCTTTGGCGAGTTGGAACACCTTATGGGATATTTAAGCTTGGAGAAGAGAAAGAGCCTGATAAAGACCCAATTCTAAGAATTGATACCTCAGACTGTACCGTCCATGTGTTAACTACATTAGCATTTGCTCAAAGTTTAAACTGGGATTCATCAAGAGAGAAAATGATTGATATACATTATAAAGTTAATTCTGAGGGTAAGAAGGAACCCACATTTAAATCGAGATGGCACTATACATCAGATAGAATTTTAAATAATCCCCAAACGGTTAATATAACCTCTAGGTTATTGCCTGCCTCCAAACTAGAAGAAGTTAGTATTGAATTAAATCGTAAAAGTGATGGTTCACAATTTTTGGATCTTGATTGGACATCTAATCAAAACATTTCATTTATTCCATCTGAAATGGTTAGGCGTGTAAACCTTCAAGATCTTCCTTCAGTCTGTGGTGTCGCTTTTGTTAAGAGAAGTTATTTTAAGATGGGTATTGTAATCGCACATGAGGGATTTCTAATTGATCGAAAATCATTAATTCATGCATCTTCAAAAGAGGGGGAAACTGTTGAAGTTGATTTTTTTAATTATTACTTTAGTGAAGATGGACCTAGGTTTGATGGAATAATGGTCTACACTTTACACGAAGAGAATTAGAGTTTATTTTAGGAGCATTAGTTTTTCTGTGTAAACCATTTGTCCTATGGATAATTTTACAAAGTATGTTCCACTGCTATGATCAGAGGCCTTCCAAATGATTTCATGATTCCCTGGTTTCATCATGGCATTGACCAAAAGAGTTTCTTCTTTTTTTCCATTTAGATTAAAAATTTCTAGGTTGACATTTTCATTTTGTGCGATAAAGAAGGGAATTTTAGTGTAAGGGTTAAAAGGGTTTGGATAGCAGGGTAAAAGTTTATGCTGATCGGGAAATTGATTTAATTTATCCGCAGTAAGAATTGTTTCTAATTCATAACTAGCTCCTGATTCGTATGATAATTCAGCACCGAAATATCCAGAAACAAAAATGTTTTCTATAGATAATTTACCTTGTACATCGGGATAGTAGTGTCTGTTCCACGGTATATTGGTAAGTAGCCCCTCACCTGCAGGAATAGGCTCTGCAGAATCTTGCGAAATAGCAACCACTCTTCCAGATGGGCTCACAGATACTGTCCACCCAGATTCCTCAGCTCGACCGCTAAATCCATTTTCTAATTGGATTTGATTTAATCCAGTTCCATATAGATTACTCAGGTCAATATCAAATTGAATTCCATAGACCGGAACATAATTTTCAAGATTTATTGAAATCGACCCGCTTAAAGTATCCTCAGAGATACTTAGAAAAGCATCTGCATTTGAATGATTATTTTCTGTATAAATTATTAAATGAGATCCAATAAAATAATATGGCTCGGTGTGGCCTGTATTGTTGTAGTCACAGGACGAACATGTTACACCGTTTACGCATGTTGGATTGTTTGGTGAACATTCATTAAAATAATTCTCAAGGACATAGGAAAGCGATGTCGTAAAGCCAGGTGCAACAAAATTTGAAAGATTAAAATCTTGAGGAACCACTTTATCGCCAGGGCAAAACCCAGCTCTATTATATTGCCAGGTTCCATTCTGAGGTGAGCAAGGGTTACTTTGGCAGTTGTTGCGCCAAAAATCGTGTTCGTAAATAAAAAAATCATTTAGACGGATTTCGTGAATTTTTTGTGAAAATTCAGCTGCGTTATCTGTATTGCCCTGACCATGGCCGGTGGTAGTTATTCTAAGAAATGTCTCTTCTGCATCTTGAGGGATATACTCAGTTATTTGATCAATATTGATCGGATTTGTAGGATCTCCATAAACTAAATAACTGTTGTTCCACATATTTCTGATTATGATGTTTGGATGTTCTGGCAATCCAGATATAAATTCAAATTCTATGGTAACAAGCCAGCCAGGCTGTACCCAGGTATCAATAAAAGAACGAAGATTAATTTCACCTTTTAAAATGGATCTGTAGTCACTTACATCGAGTGTCCAACCACATTCAATACCGTAAGGAGTTACATATCTTCCGATTTCAAACCATTCGTTCAAATGATTAACTGAGATACTTGCTTTTCTGTCCCAGGGGTCGCACCCGCCATTTGGACAACTTAGGCTGAAATGCATAAAAATTTGGGCGAAATTGTGGTTTTCACTTGGTAGGCGAACAGTTTCATATACAGTCCGGTTATTTGTTCCCGATCCGAAATAATGATGAACATTATTTAGTGCGGTTACTGTGGTATCGGCATTTATGAATGTTGATATAGAAGCAAATATAAAGATGAGTATTTTTTTCATTTTTTTATTTTAATAAAACAATCTTGGATGTTTGCTCATTGATACCATCAGAGATTTGAAAAAAATAATTCCCAGATGGTAAGCTTTTCGGACTCCAATTAAAAGTGTGGAATCCCGTGGTCTTTTTTCCCACAAATATAGATTCTAAAACTTGGCCTCTTATATTGAATATTTTTACTTCAATGTTAGAGTCATTTTCTAAATAATATGAAACACTAATAACAGGATTAAATGGATTAGGAGAAGTTTTGAGCATAAAGTTTTTTGGGAAAAACATTTTATCAATACTTTTTTTATTTTTTTTCCAGTCTATGATATTAAAGCTTATTATTTTATTATTGTTTAGTTTAAATATTGACCCATTACCAAGGGCAGATCCATCCAAACTGTATGCGAGTATTTTTGTTTCAGATTGTTTCCATATCCATCCTGCCGGTATATTATAATCAATGATTTTTTCTGAGGAGGATAGTTCAATCTCTATTCCAGCCAGATCACCATCAGTTCTAATTACCACATTATTTTTATCGATTAGATAGTTTGCATTCTCTATGGCGCTGGTAAATCTTGGATCCATCTCTAAAATCCATTGTATCAATAAAATAAGATCTGCAATATCCAAGATACCATCCTGGTTAGTGTCAGATGCTTCAATCTGTGCTTCATTTCCTTGTTCAATGCCAAGGATTAAGGCCGAAAGGATTACAGTATCAAAAATATTGATCTGATCATCAAAATTCAAATCTCCTCCAGATGCTGAAATGCTATAACCATCAGACCAGGTAGGATTTCCATTTATAGACCCGTTGTGGTTGTTCCCCGTTTGGTCAATTATTTGATTTCCTGACCCTTCATTAAAATTATAGTATGCTACTAGACCGGGTTCGTCTCCATTGAGACTAACGTTCATTGATGAGACTATCTCATCCTGTGTTCGAGCAATACTCCAAAGTCTAATTTCATCAATTTTCCCATTAAAATATCGACCTCCGTAGTCAGAGCCGAAACGTAATGGATTTGAGTTTGAGCTTGTGTTTAGAGCTGAGCCTGATAGTGACTCAGAAACTCCATTGATGTAGAGTCTTCGCTGGGTACCTTCTTTTACAGCTGCCAGATGATACCACTGCCCAGAACTTAGTATGCCATTATTTGTTTCTCTTTCATCAAAAGATATACCAGTATAGGGAGCCTGAGATTTTAACCTGAGGACATATCCATTTGCTGCGGGGGTATGATATTTTGATATTACTCCATTTAACCAGCCAAATGTTTCAGGCTGGATCCAAGCCTCTAATGTATAATTTTGAACTAGGTCGAGATCTGGATCATCAGGTACACTAACATAGTCACCACTTCCATCAAACCGAAGAGAGTGCTCCTGACTACTCAAGGTGCAACACACAATAACCATATAAAATATAGAAATGTTTCTTCTCATAAAATTTTTGTGTTTAATAAGAAATGTATTTTGTTCACATACCTAATTTATTAACAAGGTATATAATTAATATTAACTATCAAAAATTATTTTTAGAAATATTATGAAATATAATTAGAACGAGTATTTTAACCCCAAGTCTATTGTTTTTCCATAGTGTTGTTCTAGCGCTAGAGAGTTACTAGTGTGATACCTGTTTTTATCCACAGCTTTGGTTATATTATTCATATTGAGGAAAATTTCTAGACCATTGATTGGTAGTTTTTGTTTAACAGAGAGATCCCATCTGGTGTAATTATCTGTAGTTTGTCGAAGTTCTTTCCAAAAATTAGTTTGCATAAAGATGTCCGACTTTGATAAAACAGAAAGCCTACCTGAAAAACCCTTATAGTCATATCCAATTGAAAGATTAAAAATTTCATTAGGTTGGTCAATTAGGCGGTCAACATAGAAGCTGTCTATGTTGATGGTTTCCGCAACAAGTGGGGGCCCAAAATCAATTTCAAAATGAATTTCTGTTCTGGGGTATTTAACCTCTGACTCCGAAATCGTATAGTTTGCATTTAATACAAGCCCGCTTAGTGGTCCGGGGAGGTACCAAAACCTTGTCTGGTAGTCAAACTCCCATCCTTTTAGTTTTACAGCGTAAGGGTTATTCGTTTTATAATCATTGATCATATAGCTTTTCAAATTATCAGTAAGGCCATATTTTATAGGATCATCAACATATCTGCGTCCGCTGGAATAAATAAGCCCGCTAATATTTTTCTCAAATCTTGCGATACTAAAAAGTCCTAGATGTTTTTGATTAAAGGCGATGCTAAAATCAAGGTTTTCTGATTTTCCAGGTTCAAGTCCAGTATTTCTATAATCTATGGACTGACTCCCTGTTGAGACATAATAAAGAGGCAAAATATCAGTGTAGTTTGGTCTTGTAAGTGTATTTGTACTAGCAAAGCGAATGCTCAGCCAGGAAACAGGTTTATATCTTATAAATAGTGCAGGTAAAATATATTTATTTTCCCTATTTTGTAAGGTGCTATCGCCTAAAAAGACAAAAGATGGTATTACCGATGCCCATGCCCTATAGGATTGATATCTGGTTATATTTTTTTCAATCCTTGCTCCGGTTATAATATTAAGTTTTTCTCCTAGGTTCATATCTATCATTAAATAATCTGCTTTATAATTTTCCTCTCCCTCGTAATCATACAATATGGATAAGGTCTCGTGCAAAACATGTACAACCATTTCGGGGGCTGCCACGCTACTATTATATTGATTCCAATTTTTTTTAAAATAATGAAAAATATCATTCATCAGATTTATATTTGCTTTTGGGCCCATTGAATATCTGCCGTTAAAAAAATTTCCGGACTGATATTTATAATCTATAAATGGGTAAAAGGGGATACGGGTAATTGCCTGAGACCCACATAGTCCAATGTATTCAGAAAAATATTCAGGAAATTCGTTTGTCATCCCGCACATGGCATCGATTTCACTAATATCACCGTTTTCATTATTTTGATCAAAATTTCTGGATTTGGTACGTTCTTTAGTACCAAACTTAATTTTACCAGAAAAATTACTAGAAATTCTAAAATCATATTCCAGGTTAATTCCATAGGTTTGTTCAGTCTCTTTACTCTTAGCCATATTGTAACTATATCCACGGAAAAGAATATTGCTCGTATCATTTGTTGTAATTTCTTGAATTCTATCAATCCCAACTCCAAACGGAGATTCTTTAAATGCAAAACCATCAAAAAAATTAAAATTTTTTATGAA
>CAYFIF010000121.1:0-5966 GCA_964343085.1 uncultured bacterium
AATATTCAATAAAACTATTAATTGGTTCTCTTATTTTTTTCGCCTGGATTGTAGTATATGGTCTAAAAGCTAATATATGGGATAAATTTGTTTTTGATAAAATAAATAAACAATTGTCTCAAAGTGGTTATCAGGTAAGCCAAATGCAAATTGATGGTCATTTATTAAAGGATATTTTTCTTAGAGATGTTGTTCTATCTGGTCCATTTATATCTACCGTTAAAATAAAAAAAATAAGAATTAATATTGGATTGATAAAATCCCTATTTACAAATGTAAGCCTTGATATTTTAACCATAGAATCAGATGAAATTGATTTTGATAGTAGCATACTGGATGTGAAAAAAAATAATTTTTCAAATAAAATCAGTGTAAATAGCTTAATTGATGTTCGTTCTTTTTATTTTTCAATTCCAGTTAAATACGTATCTGAAAAAAAAGAAATTCCAATTAAAATAATATTAGCAGGAGAATTTAATCGATCAAGCAGCCCTTTTTTATTTTTTGATTTATTAAATATCAATTATTTAGAAACTCCATTTCAAGAGCTTAACCTAACTAGCCTTAAAGCCTCATTCCTAGATTCAGTAATCCATTTTAATAAAATTGAGGGTAATCTTTTTGATTTACCAATCTCCGGTTTTTCATCATATGATATTCTTAAAAATAAAATTTATGGAGAAATTAACCTTAAAAACTTTTCTATTTCTGATAGTTTATTTAGTAGTCTCCCATTAAAAACAAAATTTTCAAAATTTTCTGGAAAATTTTTATTTGAATCAGATTTCTATAATCTAAATGGAACATTGAACCTAGAAAATGAATTAGGTTTAAATATGACAGGTGAATTTATAATAAATAAATTGGAGCCATCTTCATACGCATTAAAAAAATTATCCCTAATAGGAGAAGAATCTCAATTAATTATCAGTGGGTTTTTTGATGATGATGGTAGATTGAATAGTTATTTAAATCTAGAAAATCTTAATCTAGGTCGTTGGCTAGATGCTAATATAAAAACAAGTCTAACTGGTTTAGCTATTCTTGATGGAAGTATAACAGATAACGGGTCTTTAGATCAAATTGATTTAACTTTAGAAGTTTTAGAAACAGAATATTTTGAAGTAGGTGAAACATCATTTCATGGACAAATTTCATATCAAGATAGTATTTTGTTAACTAGGGGTCCTGTCATGTTATTAATTGATGAAAGTGAATTGTCAATTGATGGGCAATATAATTTTAGAACAGATAATATTAGTATTTCATCAGAATTAGAAAATGCAGACATACATCTTGTAAACCAGTTTCTACCTAAAAAATTCCAATCAGGTAAAGCAACTGGTAGTATGAAAATAGATGGGTCCTATTTGAATCCAACAGTTAATTCAGAATTGATTTGCAAGGATATAGTATTTAATGAGTTTTTTCTCTCATCTATAGAACTAAACTCTAATCTTCAAGATATTGGAAATAAAAATGAGGAAGGCAGTATTAGTTTGAAGGTTGGAAGTGGATCATGGAAAAAAAATAGTTTTGATAGCGGAACTTTTGATGCAATAATAAACAAGGGGAAAATAATTTTAGAGAACTGTCATTTTAAATCTGATAAGGATTTTTTACAATTTTCTGGAGAATTTGATGGTTCAAGTTCCTATAGATTGGACAGATTTCAACTAGCAATTGAAGATAATTACCTGGTTAACTTCAAACCTATTTTTTTTAATATAAAGGATTCAATAAGTAACATAGAATTACAACCATTTGTGTTCCATATTAACGATGGTATCCTTGAAGGTATTGTAAAACAAAATATGGGTACTTACTGCCACCTCAAAATGTCAAACTTTGATGCATCAATAATAACAAAATTTTTTGAAGATGAAAGGTTGAAATTTTCTGGAATGATTTTTGGCGAATTAATAATTAAAGAAAATAATGACAACCTTGAATTAGATGTTGATATTACAATGAAACGTGGAACCTATATGGGTGAAAATTTTGATGAAATGATAATATCATTTTTATACAAAGATGGAATATTAAATATGGATGATGTTTCAATGACACGAGGTGGTTTGATGGGTGTCCAGGCAACAGGCGTTGTGCCAATTACCAATGATAAATCAGATAAATTTCCAATGTTATTAAACTCTACATTTACTAATATTTCTTTGTCCCTTATTAATACCTTTTTGCCTGATATTTATAACATTAATGGTATTGCCACAGGATCCTTTAATCTAAAAGGTTTTCCAGATAAAACGAAATTTGATTATAGCCTAAATATATCAAACTCTAAATTTGATGTAATTGATCTTGGAGATGTTAAAATCAATGGTGATTATAATAGTGAGCAGCTACATATTAATGGTTTTGCTTTTAATAATAAAAAAGACAGCTTAGAGATTAATGGTAATTTGCCTTTTGATTTCAATCTAAATTCAGAAAATTTTTTTGGTTATCATCCAAGAAAGGAATTTAATTTTAGATTATTTAGCAAATCATCTTCATTCTATTTCTTAACACCGTATATTGATGATTTAGATTCTTTGATAGGGGATATAGAATTATTGTTAACTTTATCAGGTGAATCAGATAATATAAAAAAAAATGGAAACATTAAAATTGAAGATGGCGTAGCATATACTTTACTACTTAATGATCCTATCAAAAAAATTAATGGGGAAGGAGATCTCGTAAATAACATTCTAAAATTTGATACATTAATTGCTAAAGCAGTTCATTCTCCAGTTGGTCAAGGTCTATCAAATAAATCCAATTTAAGCGTTGATGGATATATTGATCTTAGTCAGTTTTTTTCACCTTATTACAATCTTAAAATTATCGGTCGAGGTTCATCTTTTAAAATACTTCCCATTGATGTTACTGGAATTTCAAATATAGATGTAATTGTTTCTGGCAGAGATACTGTTTTTATTGATGGAACTATCGAAACAATGGATGCTACTCTTTTTTATGAGTTCACCACGGCTGATGTAGGAGAATCAAACAATCAGGGTGAAGGCCCAATTGTTGTTTATGATCTAACATTCCCACTTAGAGAGCGAGTTTTATTCCAAAATTCACAAGTAGATGCTTTATTAAAAGGGGAGTTGAAATTAAATAAAGTTGGGAATCATGATTTAAATTTTGATGGAGAAATTTTTGTTGAAGATGGGAGTGTTTTTTCTTATAAAGATAATTTTAAGGGATTGATAGGGTATGTGACTTTTGATAATAATAAGTTTAATCCATATATGGATCTTTCAGCTCATACATATATAGATAACGAACGAATTAAGCTACAGCTGTTAGGTGGCATTGAAGATCTTGATATCATACTTGAATCGGAGAGTGGTTTTTCTGAAAGTGATATACTTGAGTTGTTAACTTGGGGGAAACGTTTTGAAGAAGATCTTTCCAATACGGGAGGGTTTGGTTACCAGACAGCTACTGTTTTAGGGTCACTTTTAGAAAATGAACTTGAAAAAAATTTGGAAAATCTAAGTAATATCGGAACAATGAATTTAATAGATGACATTGATATTTCAGGCACTGCAAGTCTCGGTAAGGATGATGAAAATTTTGCAGTTACTGCAAAAAGAAAAATTGGAGATAAAACATACCTAAACTTATCTTATAAGCGATCATTTTCGTTGCAATCTCAAATTGGAGTTGAGTATAAATTGAATCGTCACTTTTCAGTAGTAGGTAATATTGATGATGCTGGCAAACTAAAAGTTAAATATCGATATAGATACGCCTATTAATTGTTTTTATAAAAAAATTTGAAAAAACACTTTTTTTTAATTTATGTCATAACTGAGATTTTGTTTTCTCAGGATTTAAACGTATACATAAGAAGTATAATGTTTAATGGGAATGAATCTTTATCGGATAAAGAGATAGAGTTAATAGTAAGGCAAAAACCACCAACGTTTTTAATCCGGAGACCGGAGTTTAATTCGCGTCTAGTGAAACTAGATGCTTTAACTATAGAAAAATTTTATAACTCAAACGGATTTATAAATGCAAATGTTAAAGAGCAAATTAGTTTTGATGGTGAACATGTAGATATAAGATTTGATATAACCGAAGGTAGACAATATTTCATTTCCAAAGTTTCCGTTTCAGGGAATAATATAATTTCTACAAATAAAATACTTTCAATATTTGATATGAGAAAAGGAGATAGGTATAATCCCTCAAAGATAAATGAAAATGGAATTTTAATTGAAAATGAATATCATGAAAATGGCAAATTGTTTTTGTCTATGGACATAACGGATATAATTACGGATTCTGTAGAAATAGAAATATTAATTAATGAAGGGAAGTTTGTTTCTATACAAAACACCTCGTTTGATGGTCTTGGAAAGATTAGTAGATCTCAGGTTAAAAGGGAGTTGATGTATAGCTTGGGTGATATTTATAAAAAAAGTTTACTAGATCGTTCAAAAAGTCGACTAAGAGAGACTGGTGTTTTTTCTATGGTAAATTATATTCCTATAAAGATAACAGAAAGTGATTCAATAGTTGATATTAAATTTGATTTGAAACCGTTTAAACAATATGAATGGATTTCAGAGGGCGGATATAGTAGGATGAATTTTTTGGAGGGGTTAAATCTATTGGAAGCGATGGGTATTACGCTTGAATGGAAAAATCGATCTATTTTTCGTAGTCCTACACAATTTTCTACCAAAATAATGGGTGGAGTACCATTAACCGGTAATGAATTAATTAGTGATTTAAATAAACAGGAATTTTTCGTTCATTTTGATGCAGGTCTTACAAGCAATTGGATTTTTAACTTACGTTTACCAACTAAACTTAGTTTTTTCTTTAAAAGATTTAAACTGGAAGAACAGAATGAAATATCCCAGCGTTATGGATTAGAGCTATCTCAAAAATTAAAATTATCGCAATATTCATTGGTTAAATCAGAATTAGTTTGGCAATCATTTTCTGGGCAATCCGTAAAATCTGATAATAATCGAAATTTTGAAATAGTTGAACAAAGGTCTATTGCTTTTATTATTCAGAGAGATAGGCGAGATGATCCTATTTATACAAAAAAGGGATATTTTATATCTAGCAAAGTTAAGTCTTCGGGATATCAACTTGGTGGAGAAAGAGATTATATAAAATTTGATTATACTTTACAATCTTATTTACCCATTGGCTCTAATTCGGTTTTTGCTAAGCGTTTTAAATTTGGTCGCATATGGGGATGGGATAATAAAATAGATGATGTTGCAAGAGAGAAATTTTATCTAGGGGGTAGTAATACTATGCGTGGATGGAATTTCCCTTTGTTCAAAACCTCTCAGGACACCACTTTTCAAAATGATACTTTAAATATATTAATTACAGAAGTGCCAAAGGGTGATTTAGTCCGATTTATGACAAATATTGAATACAGGTTACCAGTTTATGAATCGTTTGGACTAACGCTATTTGCGGATGGCGCAGTATTAGAAAACAATTTAGAAAAAATAAATTTAGATTATTTAGAATGGAATTTGGGTATAGGTATTACAATCAAAACACCACTTGGTCCAGCAAGACTAGATTATGCATTTAAACCTAAAAGCCCAAATCGTGGTATAATACAGTTAGGCTTACAAAATTTGTTTTAAATTATTTTGGAATTGAAAATTTTGTTTAATCTTTCTAAGACTATTCCTTTTCTAAGTCATTCTAGAGTTATAATTTCGGCGGCGATATATACAATTATATGAAATATTTTTACATAACCCTTGCGACATTTTTGTTGTTTTTTTACAGCTGTTCTAAGCCAGCAGCAGAATACAAAGATATTGCCGAAAAAAGTTTAAGTGATGAAAAAGTCGATATTGCAATAAGTAATCTTCAGTTACTTTTAGAAAAACATCCATCTGATAGCCTTGCTTCTTTTGCACAATATAAACTTGCAATGATTTATTTAAACTGGAAAAATG
>CAYFIF010000122.1:0-5902 GCA_964343085.1 uncultured bacterium
TCTGAGAGTGGGATGATACAGGATCCTGTAACTATTGAATCAAACAGCACCATCAGAGACGCTAAGGAACTTATGAAAAATTTTAAGATAAGCGGTCTCCCTGTAGTGTCGGACAGTAAGCTTGTAGGAATAATAACTAACCGAGACATACGGTTTCATACTGATGATGGGCTACCGGTTTCGACTCAGATGACATCTGAAAACCTTGTAACCGTTCCTGTAGGTACATCACTAGAGAAGTCAAAAGAAATTTTACAGAAACACCGTATAGAAAAGCTGCTTGTTGTAGATGATAACAAAAACTTATCTGGACTTATTACCGTTAAAGATATCCAAAAAAAGGAAGACCACCCTTTTGCGTGTAAAGATAGGAAAGGCCGCCTCCGTGTTGGCGCGGCAATTGGTATCGCTTCAGACACTATTGATCGAGCAAATGCACTTAAAGATGCTGGTGTTGATGTATTGTTTATAGACACCGCTCATGGGCATTCATCTAATGTATTGGGTCTGACAGAAACAATAAAAGTCAATGTAACAGGCGTTGAGGTCGTTGCTGGTAATGTGGCGACTTCTGGTGGTGTAAAGGCGCTAATAAACGCAGGAGCTGACTGTGTGAAGGTTGGTATTGGCGCGGGCGCAAGTTGCACTACGAGAGTGGTTGCTGGTGTTGGTATACCCCAACTGACCGCTATAATGGATGCCGTTGATGCTGCTCTTGATTCTGAAGTTCCAGTTATCGCTGATGGGGGAATACGCTACAGCGGTGATATAGCAAAAAGTTTGGCGGCTGGTGCTCAGTCAGTTATGCTAGGCAGTTTGCTAGCGGGTATGGATGAGAGCCCAGGCGAGTTTATACTTTATGAGGGCCGACAATATAAATCCTATCGAGGGATGGGTTCACTCGGTGCAATGAAGCGTGGTAGTGGTGACAGATATTTTCAAGAGGGAACGGACTCAACGAAACTTGTTCCGGAAGGGATTGAGGGAATGGTACCCTATCGTGGTCGCGTCAATAACACAATACACCAGCTGCTTGGCGGCCTTCGTTCTTCTATGGGATACTGTGGATCCAGCAATATTGCTGAATTCAGCGAAAACGCTAAGTTTGTTCAGATAACAACTGCTGGGGTAAAAGAAAACCACCCGCATGAGGTTCGAATAATGAAAGAGTCGCCAAACTATCAGGTTCTAGATAAGTAGCTTCTTGAGTTAGACAGGAAAATTTTAAGAAAGGCTATTTAGGTGTTTGGTGATTCTTGACTTTCTCCTTGATCCAGTATTTTTATGGATAAGGTTTGTCTTTATCGCCTTATCGATTGCGCTGACTGCGGCTTTATACAGTGGCTCTGCTTCTTCTTTTTTTGAAGAGTTCAGGACATTTTTTATGTGGGTATTAAGAGTGGATTTTTTTGAAACATTTCTCTCCCGGCGCTTTTTATCTTGTCGCTCTCTCTTAATCTGCTGTGGGTGTCTATCCATTTAATTTAAATCCTTTTCCAAAATAGGCGGGTAAGTTAACATATACCCAATCGGGGTGTCAAATAAACCTTTTCACTTTTCTTGTGATTATTTTTATTAATAAAAGCAGGTAGATTGTTGTATTATTTGTAATATTATTACAATAAAGAAGGCCTAAATATTTTTTTTTTACTATAAGTTGTTATTTTTTGAAAAATTAAATCTTTAACTAAATGTCATATGTTTGATAGAAGTCTTATCAGTGATATAAAATTAAACAATACTAATGCCATAGCCAGGTCTATTACCATGCTAGAGAATGGTGAGGATATACCGGATAGTTTTTTTAGTGATATATATCAATCCACTAGTAAAGCGATCCGCATTGGAATCACGGGTCCTCCTGGAGCAGGCAAAAGTACCCTGAGCAATGAGATAGTAGGACAATGCCTAGCGAACAAGGAGTCAGTCGGTGTTATTGCGATTGATCCTACTAGCCCATTTACTGGGGGCGCGCTACTCGGTGATAGAGTAAGAATGAATAAATATGGATCTGATGACAGGGTATTTATAAGGAGCATGGGCAGCCGCGGAAGCCTGGGCGGCATAGCAAAAAAAACTCAGGATGTTGCAGATATTTTAGATGCAAGCGGGAAGGATATAATTATTTTTGAAACCGTTGGCGTAGGGCAGGGGGAGTATGATGTCGCAAAGGCAGCTGACATTACCGTTGTTGTACTTGTGCCTGAATCAGGTGATGAGATACAGCTCATGAAAGCGGGCCTTATAGAGATAGCGGATCTGTTTGTGATCAACAAGTCTGATAGAGAAGGTTCAAATCGGATTGCATCTACACTAAAAAATGTCCTTCACCATTTCTCAAATGATAAGCCAAAGGAACCAGAGGTTCTGAAAACAATTGCCTCAGAGGGGAGGGGCATTACCGAACTCTATCTAGCTATAAAAGATGAATTGAATTTTATGCAAGGAAATGGTCTCCTATTAGAAAGAAGGCTTGACAGATACAAAGGGAGAGTCCTAGATATTATAAAAGAATCTCTAGAAAAAGAATTTTGGACTTCGGACCGGAGAAAATTATTAGACACTAGAGCCAGATCATTGAAAAGTCTTAGCTCTGCCCCTATCGATACGGCAAAATCTTTGTTGAAGAGCCAATAATCCTATGCCAGATAATAATAGTGAAATGGGATTTCTTGATCATCTTGAGGAGCTAAGATGGAGAATCGTTAAGGTACTTATTGCTGTGATAGTTGGGGCCGTTGTTTCTTTCGGTTTTATTGATCCGATAATACAATTCTTAAAAAAACCAGCGGCCCAAGCTAGCCAAACCATAAGGTTTCAGACACTAACCGTTCAGGGCATGTTTATGGTAAAATGGTTCATTGCAATCCTCTCAGGGTTCATAGTTTCAATGCCGGTTACTATTTTTCAGATCTGGAGGTTTATATCGCCCGGACTCAGGGTTAATGAAAAAAAATACGTTCTCCCGATTGTGTTTTTTTCGTTTGCCTCTTTTATTATTGGCGCCGCTTTTGGGTATTATATTTTAGTCCCATTTTCCTTAGAATTTTTTAGTAGCATGGGTCAAGACATTGTTGAAAACAACTATTCAATCTCATACTATTTTAGTTTTTTAGGGTGGCTAATTATTGGGTCAGGTTTATTATTTCAGATGCCAGTGGTCTCCCTTTTATTATCTGTGATTGGTGTTTTAACTCCTCCGTTTATGAGGCACTATCGCCGGCATTCGGCAGTAGCTATTCTAATAATGTCATCATTTATTACACCCCCAGACCCTATCAGTATGCTTATAATGTCTGCGCCACTGTTGGTTCTCTATGAGGTCAGTATTTGGGTCTCATGGCTGGTAAACTATTCCAGAGAACCTGTTTGAAACAAAATATATTAAATTGGTAATTTAAGTAATTGTGCACCAGAAAGTTATTTCCTTAGATAAAATATCTGATCCGATTAAGGAGGACATAAAATTATTCCAAAAAGAATTTGATGCCTCTGTTAAGTCTGATGTCAAACTGATTAATCTTATTACCAAGTATATAGTTACAAAGAGGGGCAAGCATATTAGGCCTATTTTAACCATCCTCTGTTCTAGACTCTGTGGCGAGCCTACTTTAAATAGCTATCGCTCGGCTGCGATGATGGAGCTACTCCATATTGCGACTCTAATTCATGATGACGTAGTAGACGACGCAACCCTAAGACGAGGCAGAGCATCAGTAAACAGCGTATGGAAGAACAAGGCCTCTGTATTGATGGGTGACTATTTATTGAGCAAAGCTCTGAGTAATATGATTAGTCTCAAAGACTTTGATGTCCTCGAAAGAATTTCAAAAACAGCGGAAAAGTTAAGCACCGGGGAGATTCTACAGATTGAGAAAAGTTTTACAAAGTCTATGACAGAGGACATATACTACAAAATGATTAATCAAAAAACAGCCTCCCTGATTGCCACAAGCTGTGAGCTGGGTGCTCTGACAACTACAAAAAATGAAAAAGATATTAAGGCGACTTTTGACTTCGGAGATAATCTTGGTATGGCGTTCCAGATAAAGGATGATCTGTTTGATTTACTTGGAAGTGAAAATGATACCGGAAAAAACAGTGGAGGAGATGTGAAAAAAAATATGCTAACTCTTCCTCTTATTTATTCATATGAAAATCTCCCAAGGAGTCAAAATCGCAGACTAAGATCGATTATGGGAAACAAAAAAAAATCTAAGCGAGATATGAAACAGATTCAAGAGCTTGTAGATAGTGCTGGTGGGTTTCAATATTCCAGACAAAAGCTAGATGAATACTCCCAAAAGGCCATCGACTCTATAACTGAATATCCTGCCTCACCTATAAAAAAATCGTTAATTGATCTAGTTAGTTTTAATGTAACAAGATCGCGATAGGCAGGCCCCTTGAATCAGAAAATACTCATAATAAGATTTAGTTCAATAGGTGATATTGTTTTGGCTACATCCCCTCTAAATACGATAAGAAGGAACTATCCTGACTCGCATATCACTTTTTTAACCCTATCTAATTTTGCTCCGATTCTTGAATTCCATCCTGACATAGATGCGATTATTGCACTAAGGAAGACGCCATCGATACCCTATCACTGGAGATTCTCCAAACTAATTAAGGACAAGGGCTTTGACATTATATTTGATCTACATAATTCGCTAAGATCAAGGCTTATACTTGCCAACCAAAGCAGTCAAACAGAGACACTAAAAAAGCCAAGGTGGAACAGGTTTCTACTTTTTCAGTTTCATGTAAATCTTTTTGATGATGATTTCAGTGTTCCCCTGATGTATCACCAAAGCCTAGGCTCGATCTGGAAAGAGGGAGACCCGATTCCAAAAACTTTTTTAAAAATATCGAGAAATGAAAAAAGACTTGCGAAAGAAATCTTAAAAAGAAATAATCTAGTGGGCCCATATATTGTCATAATCCCTGGTGCAGCCTGGGAACAAAAGCAGTGGCCCCTTGATAAGTATGTGGAACTCTGTCAGAGTATAAGACATGATCTCCAGCTTGGTATAGTGGCTATAGGTTCAAAAAAGGACAGGATCTGTTTTGAGATTTCTAAGAGAGTATCAGATGTGGTTAATCTTGCTGGTAAGACCTCTCTCAGGGATGCTATGGCCCTAATCAGCGGGGCAGATAGAGTTGTGGGAAGTGACACCGGGCTTACGCACGCGGCCGAGGCCTTGGGTATCGCAGTGACTATGATCCTGGGTCCAACTTCAAGGCAGACAGGAGCAACGACCCTTTTAGAGCAGTCACAATGTATCGAGTCTAGTGACACATGGTGCAGGCCATGCTCACAAAACGGCAGCGCGCCGTGCTATCGTTCGGCCCATTTTTGTATGGATACTATTAAGGCTGAGGAGGTTGGAAATACTTTTGTAGATTAGTCGATGAAACTTTTTTGGTTTTTTCTATATAATTGCCTTTTCTATCCGCTGGTATTTGTTGGTTACTTTATTTTGGCTCTTGCTAGTCCTAAGGTCAAGGATGGATTTTTTGGCAGGTTTAGCTCCATCAGTACCCTGAAAAATTATTTTAAAGATACCAGAAAATCTGATGTGTATTGGTTTCACGCTGCAAGTCTAGGAGAGTTCATGCAGCTACTTCCAATTATAGATATTCTGAAGAAGCGTAAGCCCGGTGCGATTAATCTTGTTTCTTTTTTTTCACCCTCAGGATATAATAATTGTGAGTCAGACTCTGTCGATCTAAAAATTTATTTGCCCTTTGATTTTATATGGTCAGTATATAGCGCCCTGAATATTGTGAAACCAAAAAAATTAATTTTTGTTTCCTATGATATATGGCCCAATATGCTCTGGACTGCTAAAAGGAAGGGTGTTAAAACAAATATATTTTCTGTGGGCTTCGGGGTGGG
>CAYFIF010000123.1:0-5869 GCA_964343085.1 uncultured bacterium
GTTGGATTAAATGGATTAGGATAGTTAGTGTGCAAGGCAAACTCTTTAGGAATTAAAACCTGATCATCTGAACGCAATGAAAAACCTGTAAATTGCCCAAAGCCCTCATTAATAACTGGCTCAATTAGGCTAAGATCTTGATCTCCGGCTGAACCTGTAAACATTATAATTACCGATGAGCTTTGAATATTTTGCGAAAACTCAACAGTGACTTCTAAGATAGCTCCCTCGCCAGGCAATATTCCTGGCGTCAAATCAAATCCTAAAATTTTTCCAGTCCCATCCGGCATCTCTCCTGAGATATTATCAATTATTGCAGCTGAAAATCTCCCTACACCAATCACATCTGTGATTGTTAAATAATTAGGCATATCATTAATTACTAAATCAACAAATGAGACTGTGTCTGTATTTGCCATATGAACTTCAAACGTTCCAATTCCACCTGGATAAAGATCACCGGTAGCATTTTTTATTTCATAGACCACTGATGGCTCTCCAATATAAAAACTATGCGGAGTTTCTTCAGTATGCATTGGTAAGCCGTTAGCATCTGACAATACAGACTCATTAATAGTCAAATTAATTACGGAACCTTCAGGGACACCATCAAGAACTCCATAAGTAACCTCAGCTAGGTGCCGAACACCAGGTGCGATTGGATTTGATAAAGTATTATCATAAGCGATAAGACGATAGACGCTACCTACCATTTCACCAGTAAGTTCCCAGTTTGTCAAATCCAAAAGATTACTAAACTCATGATAAACACCCATTACAAAAGGAGGATCTGATAAAATATCGATCTGGAGACCATATATAGGCTGTGTATTTTCTAAAAACACAGAACTATAGCATACCCCTCCAGGTAAACCATGACCGCCTGATAACATAAGATATTGGGTTTCTATACCTACTTCATATGTCGCATTTTCAGCAGTCCAATTTAACTCTACAAAGCCCTCATCTTGGATGCTTGCATCAGCAAATGAAAGACTGACAGTAACCTCTTCTTCCGCAACTGGATACAAAACAGCTCTACAGACTGGCCCATTACCAGATTGTAACGGTAACCCAAGAGAAATCCCTGTTATACCTATGTTCCCATTACCTAAATCAACAATCTCCAAACTCCAATTCTCTGTCCTATCTGTAGGTAAAACTGCAATACTATTTAGTACATCTGGGTAATCCATTATTTCAAAATAAAATAGCCCTAATGAACTTTCATTCTGGATAAATAAATCTAGAGTATCCATCTGTCCAGAAAGTGAGGCTCCATTTGAAATAGAACATTCTACCCATTCTACAGGAGTGGCTTGAACAATATTAGTAGGTCCTGATTCACTTCCAGAAGGATAAATGGCGGTAACATAATAAAAATATGTAGTACTATTAATAACATTTTCATCTAGATAACTAGTTACATCACCATTTACTACATCAATATTTTCAAAATTTAGATTATCTGTAGAACGGAAAATTTTATATTCATCAATATCCACAGGTCGTTCTTGAATCTGCAATGGATTACTTAAATCGACTTTCAATTCATAGGGAACACCGCCTGGATATGAATTGATTACATCTATTTTATCAGAAGAAACAAGCCACTGTCCTAGTTCTGTCAATTCAAAATGAAAATTTGTAGTAACTCTTGAATCAGAAAAAGATATCAAAATATCATCTATTGCCCATCCTGATGCCCAACCTCCATTATCGTTATGATGAAAAGCTATTTTAACATTAGCCAAATCTGAAAATTCAGATAAATCCACAGATTGCATTATCCATTCTTCAGCTACGTCTACAACACTCTGGACAACAACATACGAATCGCCTCCATCTGTACTAACCTCTACTGATACTGTTGAACCAAATGCTCCTGTGAAAAAAGAAGCATAATTTAAAGTAATACTTGTTGCTCCAAATAAATTAAGTCCAGGAAGAACTAGATAATCATTCCCATCATTATCAGGAGTATCTTCGCCATTAAACCCATCATCATTAGAAACCACATACTGAGTATGCGATGGAATAGTCCAAAAATTACTAGAACCATTTTCAGTAACATACCAGCCATTACCATTTGAAATCATTTCCCAACCCTGAGGCAATTCACCACTTTCAAAATCTTCAGTAAAATCAGGAGGAATTGGACCGTATGGTGGATCCCATGTTAACAAAACCTGCGCATCCATACCATTTTGAGCTGAAAGATTATGAGGCTCTTCAATATATCCTGGATAAACTGAAACCGTCCCAGAATCAGAAGACGCAATCCAATACAGACCCCCAATACTATCTGTAACAACAACATTTTCAAAATTAATTCCAGTATTGCCTGCATATGCATCAGTATGAACTAACATCTCCATTTCTAGAATAGGATCGGAAAATCCGTTTTCTAGACCAGTTATAATTCCATTATTAGGATCAAATAAAATAATTCTTGTGCGTCCATTATCAAGTTCATTAAAATCAACCGAAAAGCCATCAGCTCTTCCAACAGCTGTTACATTAATTAAGTCAACATAGTTTGGTGAATCAAAAATATCATACTGTACTCCCCCAACATCACCAGTATTGCCGAGATTAACAACAATAGTAACAGTTTCATCAACATCACCGGTATCTGATGACGCACTAAGAAATATTACATCGCCAATAGAAATAGATCCATCCTCGCTATCAGAAGATAATATATTTCCATCCTCATCACTTACAATCAAGTTGGAAATTAGTAAATCTAAAACAGCTGATAATACTTCTAACCCGTTAAAATGAAGATTAAGAACTGAAATATTTGTTCCTGGTTGGATTCCATCACTGGATGAACTATTATAAAAAACAACCCTGCTTAGTCCCTCTGATAAATTAGTAAAATCAGAAGAAAACCCCGGGGCATCTTCTGTTGGTGTAGTAGCAAATAGCTGAATTAAATCTGGAGACACACTTAAATCAAATTGGATACCACCTATTGAGTGGTTTGGACTATTAATACTGAGGGGGACAATAATATCAGATGTATAACCATCAGCTTGAATATTACTAAGGCTGACAGTAACATCTTGCCCAATTAAGCCTGTTAAAAACAGAGATAAATAAAAAACTTCTTTTAAAAAATTATAAGGTTTTAACATAACACTCTCCAAGTGAAAAGCCAACGAATTAACTATAATATTCAGTTTTGTTAATAATTTAACTCTTACACCTTTGGAAAAATGGATAAATGATTTAATCTAAAATAGCAATATTATTTATAGAATCCACATGATAATTTTTTTGAAGTAAAAGTATACTTAGTATTAAAAAAACCAAATTTGTTATAACAGTTTAGACCTTTTTATATCCTTGATTAATGAATGAATGTAGTTTTTTATACTTAATATATATTTGTTTTCCATCAGGCCCTTCGACTTTTATTTTTTCATTCCTGCCAACTTTATTTTCTACCTTTATAGGAGATCTTGATTGGTGAGATTGATTCCCTTGCTGTATAGGGTTTTGTTTGACACCTGAATAGCCTAAACCGGATGTGTCTTGATGCTGCATTTTAACATTCCGGACAGTACTCTTATTATTAGATATCTGCTCAGCTCCTTGAATTTGAGTTCTAAAAAGCCTCTGGACAGTAACAGCATTCATATCAGCAATCATCTCCTGGAATAATTGAAAGCCCTCTGACTTATACTCAAGCAATGGATTTTTTTGACCATACGCTCTCAGATTAATTCCCTCTCTAAGCTGATCCATCGCATATAAATGATCTTTCCATTTTTCATCAATAGTCCTCAAAATAACAAATCTTTCAAAACCTCTTATCATCTCTTCAGGAATCAAGGACTCCTTTGATTTATAAATGGACTCCGCCTCACCCATCAAATAATTTCCTATATTATTAATTGACGGTTCTTCTTCAAGATTAGATTTAATTTTTTTTTGTGATATATCCACCATCAAATGAGAGGAAAAAGTTTGTTTTAGATGATCCCAATCCCAATTATCTAAAGAGCCGGACTCACTCTGAATATCTAATTCGTCCATAATATAATCATCAATTATCTGGATTACATTTTTTCGCATATCGCCACCAGATAGAGCTTGCTTTCGTAAGTCATATATAACCTGTCTTTGTTGGTTCATCACATCATCGTATTCAAGCAGATGTTTTCGTATACCAAAATTCCTTATTTCTACTTTTTTCTGAGCATTCCCAATTGCTCTAGTAACCATTCCAGCTGATATAACCTCACCCTCCTCAACTCCCATACGATCCATAATTGAAGCTACTTTATCAGAGCCAAATAAGCGCATTAAATCATCCTCTAAGGATAGATAAAATCTTGATGAACCAGGATCGCCTTGTCTTCCACTTCTTCCCCGCAATTGTAAATCTATCCGCCTAGATTCATGCCTTTCAGTACCAATGATATGTAAACCTCCTAGTTCAATAACTTTTTCATTAAGTTTTATATCTGTTCCACGACCAGCCATGTTTGTAGCAATAGTTACGGCTCCTGTTTGTCCAGCTCTAGAAACAATTTCAGCCTCTGATTTGTGTTGTTTAGCATTGAGAACGTTATGAGGAATATTTTTTCTCTTTAGCATTCTTGATAACAATTCTGATACTTCAACCGTAACGGTACCTACTAATACAGGCTGAAGATTATTATGGCATTCTAAAATTTCTTCAATCACTGCATTGTATTTTTCACGTTTTGTTTTGTATACTAAATCATCTCTATCTTCTCTTGAAACTGATCTGTGCGTAGGAATAACAGTTACACCAAGAGAATATATAGAGCCTAATTCTTCAGACTCAGTTTCTGCTGTACCGGTCATCCCGGCTAACTTATCATATAATCTAAAATAATTTTGGATTGTGATCGTAGCTAAGGTTTGCGTTTCACGCTCAATGCGGACATTTTCTTTTGCCTCTAACGCTTGATGTAATCCATCTGAATATCTTCTGCCAGGCAAGACTCTACCAGTAAACTCATCTACTATCATTACCTTGCTGTTTTGGATGACATAATCAACATCTTTTTCATACATGGTATATGCTCTTAAAAGTTGATTGAAATTATGGATCGTTCCGCTCCTCTCAGCATGTAGTTGATGAGCTTTCTCTTTCTCTTGATCTTTCTCTAATTTAGTTAAATTATCTTTTTCTTCGATCTCTATTAACATTTCGCCTAAATCAGGAATAATAAATGTATCTGGATTATCTGGAGAAAGAAGCCTTCGCCCTCTTCCTGTTATATCAATAACATGACTTTTTTCATCAATTGAAAAAAATAAATCCCCGTCTACCTCATGTAATTTCTTATCCCTAATATAGTTTGATTCTACTTCTTGAGATAAAGCCAACATCCCTGTTTCTTGAAAAATTTTCATAACTTGCTTATGTTTCGGCATACCTCTAGAGCATTGTAATAATTTAAGTCCAGCCTCTTCTGTCTTATTAGCTTCAAGGAAGCCCTTAGCTTGAGACACTAAATCAGCTATCAACATTGACTGCTTTTTGACTAACGATTGAACTTGAGGCCTAAGTTTTTGAAAAGTATCATCAACAGGAGTATCAACAGCACCGGAAATAATTAGGGGGGTCCTAGCTTCATCAATTAAAACACTATCTACTTCATCGACAACTGCAAACGCATGATCTCTTTGCACCAAATCGTCTTTGTGCAATGCCATATTATCACGTAAATAATCAAACCCAAATTCATTATTTGTTCCATATACAATGTCTCTGTTATACATTTCACGACGTTTTGCATTATCCATTGAGTTTAAAATAAAACCAACCGTTAAGCCTAAACGCTTATATACCTCTCCCATCCACTCTGCATCTCTTTGAGCT
>CAYFIF010000124.1:0-5846 GCA_964343085.1 uncultured bacterium
CACCGATACTATTGGCCATTGCATCAACACTTGCATTTGTTAAATCAGTTCTGACGCCATTTTTCCAGTAACAAGCATTAGTACCAAAAACAGATCCATCGGATCGAACACCTGAGATGTAAACATCACCATTATCTACTGCTAGTCCAGTAACTTCAGTATCTGGGTCTCCCCCTCCTTCTAGATCATATCTGGTACCATTTATCCAGTAGCATGCTTCACCATTCCATCCTGTAGAATCAAACCATTGTCCAACAACGTATACATCTCCATTGTCAACAACAATATCCTCTGCAGCGCCCCATTCTAGATCCACCCTTGCACCATCAACCCAGTAACAGGCAACCATTTGTGTCATCGTAGAGTCCTGATAGAACCCAGATATATAAACTCTCTTACCTTCAATTATTGGTTCAGCTGATTCTGGTATATTAGGCTGATTTTGCGTTTGTTCTGCTACTGACTCATCTTCACAACTTAAAAAAAAGATAATTAAAGGAAACATAAGAAAATATATTTTATTCACATCATACCTCTATTTTTAAAACTATTAAATAGCTTTTAGTATTACACATATCCCTAATTATTTAACTTCAATTAGAAAATGATAAACGCATTATACTAGCAGAGCCTCCATAGCCTCCATCCAAAAAAGCGCCTCTCCCCCCCACAACAACATCACCATTATCAAGTTCAATAACAGCGAGATTATGCTGAACATCTTCTACGAAAATTATCTGGCCATCTTCATCAACTCTTGTAAGATAGTTTCTTTCATCAACAAGATAGTAGCCACCACCAGTAGCTGGTGTGATATCATAGATTCCTGCTATATTGATCTCACCAATAATACAGCCGTTCCAGTTCCAGATATTGTTACCGTTGTTTGGATTTCTTTTAAGGACCAAATTACTCCTCCAACTATTACAAAACCCCGCAGCTGCATATGTGCCATCTGGAGACTTACACAGCCCATAGAGTATAGCATCTCCAATAGAATTATTTGCTTTCTTCCATTTCTGGTTCCCATCCGCATCTGTTTTGACCATATACCATTTATAGGCCCCGTGCTGAGTCCCAGAGTATCCAGCAAATACCAGATCGCCCTCATCAGTTTCTATTAACTCATAGGCCTCATTTGCTGTTGAATTATTGAAATTTTTAGCCCACATGAGTTGTCCATTCGTATCGTATTTCCTTAGCGAGGCCTTACTGTTCCAGCCATCATCGTTCCAGGTACCTGTGACTACGTAGTTTCCGTCCTGAGTCTGTATTGCGTCTCTTGCCCAATCATTATTATTATTACCTGAAGCCTCCAAAACATACCACTCAAGATTTCCATCGGCATCTGTTTTCATTATATACATATCAGGATAACAATCCATACTATTTACACACTCATAATAGCCTGCGGCTATAAAACCGCCATCTGAGGTCTCTCTAGCATGATATAATGCCGAAGATTCTTCGTATAATTGATGCCAGATAACTTCCCCATTGGCATCTAGTCTGACAAGCTGCCCATAGTATTCACAAGGAGTTCCGCCCTCGCAGTCTCCAGCTCCACCACAAGCCAAAATAAAACCTCCATCTGATACAGGTCTCATGGACCACATTTCACCAGCCTCCTGAATCTCTTTTGACCAGACAACATTCAATTCTCCACTATAATATTGACAGCTACCATCATCGGTAGTGGCTAAAGGATCATAGTTTACCGCTGAATTATCCGTACATCCACACTCAATACAGTCATCCGGAGTATTAGGGGCAGATTGCTGATTAACCACTTCCTCTTCTTCACAACCGTAAAAAATTATTAGTATAAATAAAAAAGAAACTGATTTTAAAATATATTTAGAATACTTCATTATAAACAAATTTGACCATATTTAGAGTAATAAGTTAAATAACTACGTTTAATTTTATTTACATCCAAATCATAAACCTCGCATGAATCATACGGTTTTGCATACACATGAAGGCTAACAGCCTTACTATCTGAAACATTTTCTACAGAATGTATATCCGCTGGCCCATCTAAAAAACCAGTTTCACCAATGATTTCATCTAGAAATTTAAGTTCTAATGGAGCCTTAGAAATTAAATTATAATTACAGAATTTCAGTTGTCCTAGATCAACCCTCGCCCAACATTTTTCACCCTCATGGCCATGAATTGGAGCAATATGCCCAGGTGCCCAACAAAGAAAAAGAATCTCAAAGCTTTCATCCTTATAAACCAAATTTCTAGAATATCTAGCTTCACTAAAGTGACAATATTTTTCAATATACTTTTTATCTAGATTATAATTACTTAAATATTTAGAAACATCCTCAACAGGAAAGTCTTTTTCAGCAAAATATTTTAAGCTTTGGATCAAATCTTCCATTTAGATTTTATTTTGTATTAAAAAATTAATAGCAAATTAAAAAAATATAATGTTGAAACCATTAATTTTTATTTTGATTTAACGTAAAACTTCAAAAGTTATTAACTACAAATGCAACACTAAAACGACGGTCTTTTTTTAATTATAATTTCAAAAATTGATTATAAAATATAAAAAGGATATTCTAACGTAAATCCAGCGCCTGACTCAAAATTTCAATATCCGATTCAAAAGAATCTTGAGATAAGGGGCCAAAAGAAAATCTAAAAAACTGTTTAAGGGGAGATTTTTCTTCTAATCTATACATATCACAGTCAGTGCCTTTAAGGATTGCCGCTCCATATTTGAACAGTCTACTATTTAGCTCAGAGGCCGTTAGATCACCTCTTAGTTTGCACCAATGATAAAATCCTCCATCACCGGAATATAGCTCTAAACCAAGTTGTCTGAATTTCTCTGCGTAACGATCGCGTTGACTCGAATAAAATTTAGGAACTGCTTCTCTTGCAAGCTCAATGCGTTTTTCTTCGAATAATTTTAATGCAAATAATTGTGAAGGTCTTGATACACCACCCATTCCGAAGGATGAAAAATTTCCAAGAATTTCTATGTGCTTTTTAGCAGCAATAACCCAACCAATCCGTATCCCTGGAGCCTGGAGACCTTTTGTAGCGGCACCTGAAATAAAAAGATTGGACTCATCTATGTTATCAACATACTCGATAGCACTAACTGGATCCTCATGAAATAATTCATAAGCCTCATCTATCAGCAATCCATTTGGATAAACCGATGATTTGTTAACCAAATCTTTAAGCTCTTCACCAGAGAAAGTAATTCCGGTTGGATTACACGGATTACTAAGCAACACCAGAGTAGGTTCATTAGTTCCATTTTGTAAATAATCAACCACAGAAGGCTTGAACTGATTTTGAACTGAGCTCTCAATAACATTATAATCACGATTTAAAAGCGAGAGCATATCATAATATGGAGTATACTCAGTCGAAGCTATATTTATTTTTATATCAGGTCTTAAAAACATCAATAGAGCAATAAGACCAGGCCTGCCTCCTGCAAATATCATAACATTTTCAAAATCGATTGAAGATCCATAGTACGTATTATAATAATCAGCTATGGCCTTTCGCAGTTCTGGCTGACCCCAGGCTTTTGGATATTTTAAATCATCTGAACTAATAGAAACACTATCTGGAATTATTGGACCTCCTGGTATTTGTGTGGTTAATGGAAATCCTTGGCTCCAGGGGTGGGTTCCTTTTTCACCCATATACTTGCCAAAAGAGTCCTGGAACGCATATAGTGTTTCATAAATACCCATGGGGGGTACATGAGTTAAAAAACTTTTATTATCTTTCATTTTTATTTTTTTTCGGGTGTAATAATAATTACTATTTATTTATTTTTCTAAAAGAATATTTCCAGGATAAATATTTTTAAGTTCATCAGAAACCAAAGTAACATCTTTTGGTTGGTCAAGCTTTCCATTTAACCATTTACCTGCTTCAGGCTCTTGACCTGTTTTGGTTAAAATACCAAAACCATTCCTCATCCCATTCGACCATTCTCCAATATAAATATCACCACTTGGCCATGTGTATGATCCCAAACCTTTTTTTTCACCATCAACAAACTGACCATGGTATTTTTCTCCAAACATATTTACGTAAATAGCCATACCCGTACGCTTTCCATCTTTAAACTCGCCCTCGTATTTATCCTTATTAGGAAACGTATAGATACCATAGCCATTATACTTTCCATCTTTAAACTCGCCTACATATTGTTCATCTGTACCTGTAGTATACTTACCACTCCCACTTTTTTCACCCATAACAAACTCACCCTCATACAGATCACCATTAGCGTATATTAATTTTCCTGTTCCACTGTAAAATCCATTTTCAAAGCTTCCCTCGTACTTATCACCGCTTGAGAAAAACAATTTTCCTTTACCATGGTGTTTATCATTTTTGAATTCACCAAGGTATGTAGATCCATCTGAATAACGAAAGGAACCTTTACCTATTTTTTCACCATTCTCAAAACGACCCGAAAATTGATCACCATTTGGATAAGAAAACTTTCCCATTCCGTGAGGCTTATCATTTATAAAACCTCCTTCATATTTATCACCATTGAAATAGCTTAAAACTCCCCTCCCGTGGCGCATATCATTTTGATATTGACCCTCATATTTAGTCCCATCAGAAAAAATATAAATCCCATTACCGTGCTTTTTATTTGATTCCATACTGCCTTCATATCTGTCACCATTTTTATAAGTGTATACCCCCTTTCCATGAGGTAAACCATTTTCAAATTGGCCTTCATAATAGTCACCATTTACAAAATTACATTTACCGCTACCGTGAAACTTCCCATTTAGATATTCGCCTGAATATTTATCTCCATTTGGGAGAATAGATTCTCCCTTCCCACTTTCTTTGCCACTCTTATAATCACCTTGATATTGAAGACCATTAGGAGACGTAAATTTACCTTTTCCTTCTCTTCTACCTTTGATATAAAAACCTTCAAACAATCTTCCATCACTGTATTCATAGATCCCTTTTCCGTGTTTTACGCCATTTAAATATTCACCCCTATATTTGTCTCCATTGGAAAAATCATATTTGCCATATCCATTTTTCTTTTTTTCCTTAAATCCACCTTCATATAGATCGCCATTTGAGTACCTGTATTTTCCTATACCGTTAGAACAATTTCCTTCAATGCATCCTACCTTATCTGAACCATAAATAGTCACACACAAATAAAGACATAAAGCAAAAATATTTCTGTTATTCATTTGTATTTTTTTGATTATCAAACTAATTGGCAGTGTAAAATATAAACTTTATTAATTAACAAGCATCACTTTTTCATTATCTAAATAAACTATATTCCCGGTATTAGGATTAAAAGCTGTTAACCTGATAATATAAACCCCCGATGCTACTTTCCTTCCTAAATTGTTTTTTCCATACCAATTTGTCTGATGCCTTCCAGGAGGTTTTATTCCATAAAAAAGCTTTTTTATTTTTCTACCTTTTATGTCAAATACATCAAATCTTACTCTGCACCAATCTTTTAACTCATATTCAATCTTAGTATTTGAATTAAAAGGATTTGGATAATTATGTAGTAAACTAAATCTGGAAGGAAAATTATTTATAGAGCCTTCTTCATCCAAAACTAAATGAAGTCTATATGAGACCATTGATTTCCAGATTGTAGAATCAGAAAAGCCCGTTACACTCCAAATAAACGTACCTTCTGTTAAGCCAACATCAATCATCATATCTAACAATTCATCTCTCTCTATAGATATTCTAGTACCTTGCACCTCTTTTTCTAAAAGAAGAGAATCAATAGTACCTTGGTTTGTGAGATAAGGTAATTGGACTTTTAATTCAAATAACATTTCTTC
>CAYFIF010000125.1:0-5811 GCA_964343085.1 uncultured bacterium
TCTTCTTCCCAATTTTTCATAAAAAGGCCTTCAACCTGATATCCCTGGTCAACCAAAATTGCAGCCGCTACAGCACTATCAACTCCTCCACTTAATCCAACTATTATAGCATCGGTCATTTAACTAGAATTGAATCAAGAGCCGCTAAAAATGATTTAATTTCCTTTAAGGTATTTGTGGTGCCAAAACTGATACGTATAGTTGAAAGATTTAGATCATTTTTGACTCCCATAGCGCTGAGGATTTTTGAGGGTTTAATGATTCCAGATCCACATGCTGAACCATTAGATACAGCAAAGTTTAATCTATCAAGTTTTGATAGCAGAATGTTTGATCTGTTTTTTGGAAAAGAAACACTGATTAATCCAGGAAGTTTTGAATTAATATTTTCATTGAATTTTGCTTCGGGGAAATTATTTTTAAGCTGAGTTTTAAAAAATGATTCTAAGTTTTCTAAGTGCTTTTTTGTTCGGCCAAGGTTATCGGTCGTTATTTGGGCTGCTAATCCCATACCAGCAATAGCCGCAGTATTTTCGGTTCCGCCTCTAAGATTGTATTCTTGACTTCCGCCAAATATATACGATTCTAATAGCCTAGGATCATTTGCGAATAAAATACCAACGCCCTTTGGCCCATAAAATTTGTGAGCAGATAAGGAAAGAAAATCAACTCCTAATTCCTTTACATCTATTGGTATTTTACCCAGACATTGTACTGCATCTGTATGTGTTAAAATATCACGTGATTTTGCATATTCTGAAATGTTTTTTATTGGTTGTATTGTTCCAACTTCATTGTTTGCAAGCATTATAGATATTAAACCAGTTTTGTGTTGAGTAAAATTTTGGATTTCATCAAATATAATTGTACCCTCATTATCTACAGATATAGTGTCGTATTGTATTCCAAATTTTTTAAGGTTAGCTAAAGTTTCCAAAATTGCAGGATGCTCAATTTTTGATGTGATAATATGGTTTTTAGCCTTCCCGATCATTGAATAAAGTAGCTGGTTGTTTGATTCAGTCCCGCCACTGGTGAATAAAATTTGATTCGGAGATGCACCTATAGCTGAAGAAACTTGATCTCGAGCTTTTTCAATTATAGATTTGGCTTGACGACCTTTATCGTGATTGCTTGATGGATTTCCAAATACCTTTGTTTGGATTTCATGAATTTGTTCTAATACATCATTATGTATTGGGGTTGTTGCACTATGATCAAAGTAAGCCATAGATAAAGTTAATAATTTGGGAAATTATTATTGTATACTATATATCATTTCGAATACTAGCAAATTTGACAGTATTCCTTAAATTTTTATAAAAAGGAGGTTGCCGTTCCTCTAGTTTTTCCATTGTGGAATTGAAATCATAATCATATCTAATGACATCCCATTTTATTTCATCTTTAATAGAAAGGAATGCAACAGCGCCTTTTTTATTTCTATCAAATGGTAGACCGGTAGCTCCTTGACATAAAATAGTAAGATTTTCTACTTTTTGATGTCTTGGGACGTGTACATGGCCATGGACAAAAACCACATTTTTTATTTCCGGATTTTGTTTGATTACATTATCACGCCAGTTTAAAGCTTCCTTAGTTGACGGCGGCTTGTCATCTCTTTGATACCATGCATGTGAAAATTCTACTAATGTAGTACCGATAATTTCTCTATATGCAATTTTCATTTTCTTTATAAAATCTATTCCTGCTTTTCCAATTTTATCTGCAGTCCATTTTTCATTTTGAACTATTGATTTAGTAATTGGGTCATAGGGATCCATACCTTCAAGAGAAGGCAATTCATCTTCCCATAGTTTTTCTATCAGATAGCGATCATGATTACCTCTAACAAAAATACAATCTTGCAGCTGCTGCAAACTGCCCAAAACCTTTTCTGGTTCTGGACCTAATGAAAAACAGTCGCCTAAACATATTACTTGATCTATATTATCATTATAATTATCGATTACAGATATCGCTTTGTTTAATGAAGCAATATTCGAATGAATATCAGTAATGATTGCAAAGGTTTTGGAAGTCATAATATTAAAATATACATTTTGATACAATTTCTAGCAAGATAAGAAACAGTATTTGTTTTTTTTATCAAATTGGCAGTTTTTACGGTTTTTTATAAAAGAATTTAAGAAAAATGGATGATATTTTAATTGTTGGTTCTATAGGGCTCGATACAATAGAGACATCTTATGGAAAAAGAGATGACTTATTAGGTGGTTCAGCAACGTATGCTTCAATTAGCGCTGGCAGATTTTGTCCTGTGAATTTGGTGGGTGTTATTGGTGATGATTTTCCAAGCGAAGGAAAACTTATATTTAAAAATTATTGTAATAATATTGATGATTTAAAAGTAAAAAAAGGACGGACTTTCCGCTGGGGTGGCCGATATCATAAAAACAATGATGACAGAGATACGCTGTTTACAGAATTAGGTGTGTTTGAGAATTTCAAGCCTCAATTATCATCAGTAAATAAAAATATAAAATGGGTTTTTTTAGCTAATATTCATCCTATGTTGCAGCTCGATGTATTACGCCAATGTAGCTCTAACCCTAAGATAATCATGGACACCATGAATCTCTGGATTAATACAACTTATGATGAATTGATATCAGTAATTAATTGTGCAGATATTCTTTTGATTAATGAGTCTGAACTTATTGAGCTTACAGGAGACCAGGATTTAGAAAAAGGTGCAAGAAAAATTATTGATATGGGACCTGAAAATATTGTAGTCAAATGTGGTAGTAGGGGGTCAATTTCTTATTCAAATGATAGTGTAATATCGGTAAATGTTGTGCCTAACTGCAAAGTTGTCGATCCTACGGGTGCAGGAGATACATTTGGCGCAGGCTTAATTAGTGGCCTTGTGGAGGGTCTAGATATTTTTAATTCAATGGTTCGAGGAACAGTAATGGCATCATTTTGTATTGAAGATTTTGGTATTGAGGCTATGTTAAATTTAAAAGAAGATGAATACTTGAAGAGAATTAAATTAATTACAACTACTTGAAAAACTTTGGAGCATAAGTTTAAGTTTTACAATTAATTATAAGGGTAGTAAGGTGAAAACGACTAAAAAAATCAATTTTTATTTTTTGTTATTAGTTTTAATAATTATTTCTTGCTCGAGTCAGGAGTATACTACAGCTAAGCTAGCTATTCAACAGCAAGATTATGTTAAGGCTGAAGAATGGTTACCTAAAGCAATGGCAGTTGAGCCAGATAACCCGGAAATTCCCATTGTAATGGCAGTAGAGATACATGCTAAAAATGGAGATTGGACCAAAATGATTGAACTATTTAATAAATCATTGGTCTTAGACTCAAACAAAGTTATTGAGGTTCGTTCATCATTTAAATCAGTAAAAGAAACAGTAAACAACTACAAAGAATATTATTGGGCGAATGAGTTTAATTCTGGAGTCGAAAAATTCAAATTGATTAATAATGACCCCGATAACAAAAAGAAATATTTAAATGAAGCAATTAGTCATTTTGAAAATGCATCTTTGATTAATCCTAATGATGCAAATACTCATTCTACTCTTTCAAAATGTTACTTTGATTTAGGGGAAAAAGATTTAGCAAAAAAATCTGCATTAAAATCGGTAGAAGTTTCACCAGAGAGTTTTGATGCAAATTTTGCCGCTGGGCAGATTTTATTGAGGATAGGTGCAGATCCTAATGAGGTCTTAGTTTTATATCAAAAGGCTGTAGATATTGATGGATCAAATAGTAAAGCCTTGCGTGAACTTGCGTCTATTCATTATGACATGGGCAATAAGCAACTTTCTATTCAAGTATTTAAAAATGCAATCGAAAATGAAACCGATAAGATAATTAAAGCAGATTTGTATTACAATATGGGAGTAATTCATAATCAGATGAAGAATCATGATGCAGCGGAGAAAGCGTTTGACGAGGCATTGTTTTTAAATGAAGATGATTTTGAAGCAGCCCTAGGGATGGCAGTTTCTTACGAAGGACTAGGTGATAACTATATGAACGCAACAAATGGGTTTTCTAAAAATTTAGAAAAAGCAGCTAGGTGGTATAGAAAAGCAGAAAAAAGTATAAAATCTGTTATGATGGTTGATATTGATAATACTGAAAAATACAAAAAAACGCTTGAGCTGTTGCGTTATAAAAGAGAGATTGCTGAAACAAGCGATTCTTAAAAGTGTTATCCTAATTTTTTTCTTTTATTTAGATATTCTGTTATTCCTATATCAAGATTTTCATCCGTATAAATACTGATATAGTCTATACGTTGTTGACGGCATTCTTTGCGATAAAAATTTTGTAAATCTTTAATAAGGTTTTTATAGTCAGACTTAAAATGCCATGGTTCCGTTGTAATTTCTTCACCGGTTTCCATATCTAGAAATTTTGTTCTTTTGTTAAAGTTAAATTCTATTTCGTTTCTATCCAATATTTGAATTACGATTAGCTCTTGGTTATTATGTCTGAAATGTTTCAATCCAGAAATTATATTACTAGGGTCATCAAATAAATCGGAAATTAGAATTACAAGGCCTCGTTTTTTGATTCTTTCTGCCATTTTGTGTAAAACGGGTTCTATTTTGGTATCTAGACCTGTGGATTCATCATCAAGGCGAGATAAAATAGCATTTAAATGATTAGGGTTAGATTTAGGAGGGATGAAAGTTTTAATTTTTTCATCAAATCTAACTAGTCCAGTAGCATCCTGTTGGTTAATCATTAAATAGCTTAACGCAGCTGCCAAATAGTTTGCATATTGTAATTTTGTTACTCCACCGCTTGAATATTTCATCGAATTGCTTGTATCAAGAATTAGATGGCAGCGTAGATTAGTTTCTTCTTCATATCTTTTTATATAAAGACGATCAGTTTTCCCGTATAAGCGCCAATCGATATGACGAATTTCATCACCAGGGTTGTAAGACCGGTGTTCTGCAAACTCAACACTAAATCCATGGTAAGGGCTACGATGATTACCAATTATATAGCCTTCAACAACTAACCTTGCCCTAAGTGACATAGTATTTAATAATGCTACTGTCTCAGGTTTTAAAAACTTTCTTTTATTTTTTTCAATATCCAAAATTATTCTTTTATATGATCAAGTAATTGATTGAGGATATCATCAACTTTCATTCCTTCAGCTTCAGCATTAAAATTAGGTAGAACACGATGTCGAAGAACCGGTAATGCAAGCTTTCGAATATCATCAATATCTGGAGTCGGTCTTGCGTCAAGAATTGCCCGAGCTTTAGCTCCTAATACTAGATATTGAGAGGCTCGTGGACCAGCGCCCCAATCAATCCATTCCTTTATAAAATTTGGGGCATTTGGGTTAGATGTCCTTGTTGATGAAACTAGACGAACAGCATACTCAACCACATTATCTGCTATTGGAACATTCCGAACCAGTTCTTGATAAATCCTAACATCATTAATCGACATTACTTTGCCCAAATTAGCTGGTTCATTTGTGGTGGTTTTTTGGACAATTGAAACTTCCTCTATAGTATCTGGATAATCAATTTTCAAATTAAACATGAACCTATCTAACTGGGCTTCAGGCAATGGATAGGTTCCCTCTTGTTCGATGGGGTTTTGGGTAGCCATCACAAAGAAAGGTTCATCCAGATCATAAGTTTGACCACCGGCAGTTACTCTGTGTTCTTGCATTGCCTCTAATAATGCTGATTGTGTTTTAGGAGGAGTTCTATTTATTTCATCTGCAAGAATGATATTTCCAATTATTGGACCTTTATAAAATCTAAATTTTCTTTGATCGGT
>CAYFIF010000126.1:0-5796 GCA_964343085.1 uncultured bacterium
AAGATTTAGTTTATACCCCAATTCATTTAAGAATCTTTTTTTTATTTTTCTAACTGCATAGGTTTTAGAATTGAGCATCAAAAAACTAACTAAATATTTCTTTAATTTTTTGATTGGCATTATAATCAATTCAATAGTGTGTATAAAAACAGTCTTCATTTTTTGAATTATTTATGTAGTAATTAATATTTCTATTTTTGTTTTAAAAATGTTTCCAAAGAACTATCCATTTCCTCAACCCATTTAGAATGGTGCATTGAAGCCCGAGTGCCAGTCATTAATGAACTATGAGATTTATCTCTATAGCCCATAATATCATCTTTTTTATGTTGTAACCAATCAAAAAATATGTTGTTGATTCCTTTAATATCAAAATTTGGATAATCAGTTTTATTAGTTAGCATCTCTGTATATTTACCTTGAAATTCAATTTTAAATTTGTCATTATTTTTCAATTTTGACTGTTTATGCCATTTTTTAGTGTGTAGCTGCATTTTTTGAAATTCAGGTAATTTTATCTTCCCAAGTATTACATCTTTGGCGTACCAAGCTTGTGCGTCAAACATATTAAATGTATACCACTGATTTTGCATACCAAGGTACATTAGGTTAGGATTTTTTTCCCACACGATACCCATATACAAATCTAGTGGGTATAAAACATTTTCAGTTTTTAACTTAAGTGAATCAGATAAAAAGGGAAAGCGATGGCAATAACCTGTACATATAATAATGCTATCAATATGTTTAGAGCTTTTATCAGAAAAATAAGCTTTGTTACCTTTTAATCTTACCACTTCTGGTTTTTCCTCCCAATTTTTGGGCCAATTATAGCCCATAGGACTTTTTCTAAATGTATTGGTAATTGATTTTGCACCATATTTATGACATTGAGCCCCTATATCTTCTGCTGAGTAACTGCTTCCAATTAAAAGTATATCTTGACCTTTGAACTTAGAGGCATCACGGAAATCATGAGAATGTAATATTGTTCCATCAAACTGATTGGATCCTCTGAGGTATGGAAAATTAGGATAAGAAAAATGACCAGTTGCTACTATAATATAATCAAACTCCTCTTTGTAAATATGGTTATTAGTAATATCGTGAGCCGTCATTATAAAAGTATTTTTTGATTTTATAAACTTGAGATTTTTTACAGAAGTGTTAAATCTTATTTGATCTCGAATATCAGCTTTTATAGCTCTACCTTCAATATAGTCAAGGATAACCTCTCTAGGTGGAAAGGAAGGAATGGAATAACCAAAATGATCTATGAAATAATAATTAGCAAACTCGAGACATTCTTTGGGTCCGTTGGACCATAAATTTTTGTACATACTACCATGGATAATTTCACCATATTTATCTATCCCAGTTTGTGAGTTATATTTCCATAAACCACCCCAATTATCTTGTTTTTCGAAACAAATAATTTCTGGAATCTTTATACTTTTTTTATGTTCAGACTTAAATGCAATAAGTTGAGCTAAGCCACTTGGACCAGCCCCAATTATACCTACCCGTTTTTTATTTTTTAACATATTTAATTTTTAAAATTGCTGTCATCTGTAGTTGCTTAAATTAATTAAATCATTTTTTTTTAAATCAACTATTTTTTAGCTAAGATGTTCATTCTTTTTTTATACCAGCAAAATAGTAATGGATTCTGGAAAGTATAGATATAGTTAAAATAAATCAAATTTTTCATCGATTAAGCTATACATATGATCTTTTCTATTTTTATAGGCTTTCTAAATAAGAAAAGGTAGTGATAAATATATTTTACAGATAGTTTTTTAGGTGCGCTGTTTAAGAAGGTCTTCAATAATTTTCCTATGATTTCTGAATAAATCTGTTTGTATTTTTTTATTTTTATCATACCTAAAATAGAGGGAAATAAAATTAACAAAATATAAAGTTAAAAAATTATAGAAGAGGTAAATATTATTCCGAATCTAAATATTATAGTGTACACATGTATAAGTGGAGAATATGATTCCTTAATTGAACCGAAATCAGTAGAACCAGGATATGATTTTATTTGTTTTACAAATAACAAAAATCTTAAATCTGAAAATTGGAGTATTAAGCCGTTAGTCAAAAATTTTAATAATAATAAAAAAAATAACCGATATCATAAGATGAATCCGCATCTTTTATTTAAAAATCATAAATATAGTGTATACATTGATGGAAACATTGGAATAGTGGGGAAGCATTTTTTTAACAGGGTAAGGGAGTTGATTGAAGATGATATAAAAATTTCAATGCCTAAGCATCCTCTAAGAGAATGTATCTATGAAGAGGCCAAAGAAACTATAAGATCGTTAAAGTCTGATCCAAAAAAAACTATTGAACAAATCAAATATCTTAAGAAAAAGGGCTACCCAGAGTCAAATGGTCTAGTAGAGGCTGGTATAATATTTCGAAGGCATAATGATGCTAAAGTGATTGAACTTATGAATAGTTGGTGGGCGTTTTTTTTGAGGTTTCCAACAAGAGATCAGTTGGCATTTAATTTTATAATATGGCAAAAAGAGATTTTTGATTTTTCTTATTTCTTTGATGGGTATAATCAAACTTTGAGAGATTCTAGTGATTACTTTCTTGCGTTACATAATTATGAAAAAAAAGGGAGAAAAATATCTAATCGTATAATAAGAAAATTAAGAACCATATATTGTAAAATGATCTATAGAAAGTATTTATAAATATTATGACTGATTTAAAAAAGGTGTATGTTATTCTTATTAATTATAATAGTTGGGAAGATACTATTGAATGTTTACAAAGTCTTATAAATGTTAATTATAAACCAATAAATATTATTGTTATTGATAATGCATCAAAAGATGATTCAATCCAAAATATAGTTCAATGGGCAGAAGGGAATAGACAAGCAAAAACAGAAAATAATGATTTATTGGAAAATATCATTATAGATAAAAGACCGCCGATACTTTTTTCAGTGCTAAATGAGAATCAATTAGATGATGATTATGATGTAAATAATGAAATGGAAAAAGAGGGTCAGCTTATTATAATTAAATCAAAAAAGAATAGAGGGTTTTCTGGTGGTAATAATCTTGGTTTAACTTTTGCCTCACAAAAAAGAGATTGTAAATATTTATGGATTTTAAACAATGATACAGTTGTAGATAAAAATTCAGTTTCATCGAAAATAAAATATTTAGAAGATCAAGGAGATTCAATTCTATTGGGTACTAGAATTCTTGATTACTACAAACCTAAAAATATTCAGTCATACGGTGGTTTGATCAACAAATACTTTGCTACTACGAAACATTTTGGGGAAAATATGGATAAGGAAACAAAGTTCCCTCAGAATTATTTTCCAGATTATATACCAGGAACATCAATTTTTTTTGAAAAAAAAGTTTTAAATAAAATTGGTTTTATGCCAGAAGATTATTTTATGTATTATGAAGACGTTGACTGGTCCTTAAAAGCAGTTAAGTCAGGTATAGAATTAAGGATCTGTCCTGATAGTATTATTTGGCATAAGGAAGGGGCTTCTCAAAAAGATGAAAAACAGAACAAACAAAAGCCTAAAAAGAGTGATGTCTTATCTGTTGTTAACAAATTAATCTTAGCAAAAAGATATTTCCCTAGGTCTGTTATATTTGTTTATTTAGGGATAATTAAATCTTTATTTAGGATGCTATTGTATATGCAGCCCAATCGTGCAATAGAAGTGATAAAAAGGATACTGTAGAGTATTTAGTGAGAATGAATAGAATTATTCTTAATGCAACCGCTATAGGGTCAAACCCTGATGGTATAGGAATCTATTGTAGAAATATTATTGAAATGATTTCTGCAAGAAAAACTTCGGATAAATATTTTGTATATGTTAACAAAGATGCTCTGGAAATAATGTCTTATTTGACAAACATTGATCACGTTGTTTTAAAAGTGACTTCCAGGTTTTTTTCGCCAAAATATGGTTTTATTGGTCATTTGCTTCGGTTTTTATTTAGTAATTACTTGTCACTGGTTTATCCTAGAACAATCATATTTAACCCTAGCCAGTTAGAGGCTTCTGTAAACAATAAGAATCAAATTCTAATGGTCCATGATTTGATACCACTGTTATTTAATAAAGATCCAATTTTGAGGCATCCAAGACAATTTTTTTATTTTAAGTATATCTTAGGTACTGCAATTAGGCGTTCTGCTGCGGTGCTAGCGCCATCCAATCATACGATGGAATTGATAAAAAAAGAATTTAATCCAAAACCAGAAAAAATGTTTGTGATTCCAAATGGTATCGATAAGCCAAAAAAAATTTTTGACCTAAAAGAGAAAGATAATTTTATACTTTATGTTGGAAGACTATCTGTAACGAAAAATATAACAGCTTTAATTGATGCATATCGGAAAATTGCAGATAAAGTTCCCCATAAACTGATTATTGCAGGAGGCGGTGATAATGAATTTCTAATTGAAAGTGACCCTGGAGGTGTTGGAAGGATTGAATATTTGGGCTATGTATCTGATAGTAAGATTGCATTTCTTTTTTCAAAAGCCGCTGTGTTTGTTTTTCCATCATTTTATGAGGGTTTTGGGTTTCCTCCTTTAGAGGCAATGTCATATGGATGCCCAACTATAGTTTCTAAGGTTTCTAGTTTACCTGAGGTATGTGGTGAGGCAAGTTTATATATTGATCCGTATAATTCTGAAGATATTGCCAAGGTTATGTATAAGCTTCTTTCAGATAATAGATTACAGAATCAATTGATAAAATCAGGATATGATCGAGTAAAAAATTTTACATGGGAACGATCTGCATTTGGCCATTTAAATGTTATTGATCTTATAAAAAGTAGAAGAAAATGAAAATTGCTTTAGTCCACTATTGGTTTTATGGTATGCGAGGAGGGGAAAAAGTAGTGAAAGAAATCTTAAAACTATATCCAGAGGCTGATATTTTCACTCACTTGTTTATTCCTGAAAATCTCGATGAAGAGATTTTAAAGCATCAGGTGAGTACAACTTTTATCAATTCTATGCCATTATCCAAGAAATTATATCAAGCTTACTTGCCTCTAATGCCATGGGCACTGAAGAGGTTAGATTTGAATGCTTATGATTTGATCATCTCAAGTGAGTCAGGGCCTGCAAAGGGCGTTAAAAAAAATACCAAGGCAAAACATATTTGCTACTGTCACTCACCTATGAGATATATTTGGGATCAGCAATCGATCTATCTTGAACACAGTGGTGTTTTCAAACAAGCCTACCTTAAGAGCATAACACCTTTTATGCGCAGGTGGGATATTAAATCATCTGCGGGAGTAGATCACTTTCTTACAAATTCGTCTTTTGTTAGTAAGAGGATTGAGGGTATATATAATAGAAACGCAAGTGTAATACACCCGCCAGTTGACCTTGATCAATTTTATATATCAAAGTCTAAGGGAGATTACTTCATCCTAGCTGGACAATTAGTATCCTACAAGCGTCCTGATATCGCGATACAAGCCTTTAATGAGCTTAAGTTACCCCTTAAAGTGATTGGCACCGGAGATATGATTAAGTATCTTAAAGCAATTGCGAAAGAAAATATAGAGTTTCTTGGTTTTATCAGTGATCAGGAGTATCAATCTATTCTATCTAAAGCAAGAGCATTAATATTCCCTGGAGTAGAGGATTTTGGTATTGTACCTGTTGAAGCCCAAGCTGCGGGAACACCTGTGATTGCTCTTGCAGAAGGGGGTGCTCTTGAGACAGTAGTAGGCTTTAATAAAGATGAAAAACCAGAGTCAGATA
>CAYFIF010000127.1:0-5755 GCA_964343085.1 uncultured bacterium
ACGATTACTTTTATTGCCATTTTAAATTCCTAAAAATTTTATTTATGATAGTGATTTAATGTTATTAACACTGTTTCTCGTAGCATGATAATTAAATCCTCTAAGCACTAGTTGTATATTAGAATGGGGATTATCATCTAAAACTTTGTCTGTCCCCGCGTACAGCTGAATCAAGATTGTTTTTCTAGGATTATTGGAAATATTTGGCATGGAACCATGCAAGCTAAAACAATGGAAAAAAAGCACATCTCCTGGTTTTGCTATTATTGGTTCTGCCTTTTCTAAATCATGCTCATCATGAATTTTTGGAATATGAGTATGCCCATCCGATTTTTCTAATTTTCCAATTTTGTGAGAGCCTGGAATAATTCGAATGCAACCAGTATCAGGAGTTGATTCTGATAAATGGATTACAGCCGCGATCATAGAGTTATTTTTTGTTGGGAAATAGGACCAGTCCTGATGGAGCGGGAAGGCAGACCCTTGGTGAGGTGGTTTATAAAATAATTTTGAATGATGCATTATTATGTTTGGCCCGATTATTTTTTCAATCAAATTGAGGAGAGTCTCATTTTGTATCATTTTAAGAAAAATAGAAGAATAACTTTGTACATTGTGAGTGTGTATAACTTTACTATTTTCTGGCTCAATTTCGCTAGTAAGCGAGCTTCCCCATTTCGCGTTAATATTTTCTCCACTAAGCATTAATTGGTCTAGTATATGATCAAACTCATTGTTAAAAATTTTAAGATCATCATTGGAAAATATTTTTTCTCCTATTGCGTATCCGTGATCTTCAAAATGTTTTTTTAGGTTCATAAATATTTTAAAGAGATTTAGAAAATAGCCAGTCCCAAACTGATTTTTTTCCCCAAACATCTAGCCAAACATCGTGTCCTCGTTCTTTGACTTCAGTGTATTTTGGATTTCCACCCGCATTTAAAATTCCATTATGCATTTCCCTTGATCTTTGGACGCTAATATCTTGGTCATTAGTCCCGTGCCAAGACCAAATTGGGATTGAAGAAATCCTACCACATAGACTAGAGTCTCCACCTCCGCAAATCGGAACCGCCGCGGCAAAAATATTTCTTCGCCTTTGAATTGCATCCCATACCCCATAGCCACCCATTGAAATCCCTAATGCATAAATACGATTTTTATTGATCCTATAGTCTTTATTTTCAGTAATATTATCAAGAATTTCAAATAATAGTCGCATAGATTTTGATATTTTTGGCATCTTATGAGATAGATTTTCCCAAGGTACGTTGACCCATTTTTCATTTTCAGGTACTTGTGCTGCCAAGATATAAGAGCAATGGTTTTTTGATATTTGTTGATCAAAAAATGCTCCAATTGCTCCTGCATCTGTTAATTGAGACATATTATCATTACCTCTTCCGCCAGAACCGTGGAAGTATACTAAAAGGGGATACTTCTTTTTTTTATCAATGGAATCAGGCGCACGCAGGCGGTAGTTTATATTCTCACTGTTTTTATTCAACCACTCTCTGGCTAAATAATTTTTTAATTCTTTATTTATTGATTTTAAATCCAACTTTGTTCAATCAATTATATTTTTTTATTAGATATGATCTTAAGAACAGGCCCAAAGCAATTATACTTAGCCCGATCTCAAAAAACGCAAGAAGCTTATTATCAAAATAAAAATTTATGTATGGGGGAATAAGCATCTCAATTATTGGTATATCGCCTTTAGCTGGTTGGATCTCAAATAAAAAATAATCGGTATTATTCAATGGATAAAGCCATTTTATACCAACCGTACGCGCCGTAAGCCAATCTGTAAATAAATGTATTAATGTACCCATAAATAAAATGAATGAAGACTTTTTGACTTGTAGATTTTTATAAAATATACCGATCAGGTAAATAGGTGCACAGAAAAAGAGCCAAAAGAGGGGAGTGTGAAGAATACTATGGTGATCAACAACAGTGCTGGACCATAAACCATCTATATCTGGGATTACCGTAGCTAGGCACCAGAGAGCAATAAAATTTGTTTTTTCATTTGATATTTTTCCTGCTATATATCCTGTTGCAATGTGAGAATTAATAAACATATATGTATAAACTGGCCGTTGTTGTAAAGTTAAATTATGTAATTAAGAAATTTTGATTGAATATTCTTGCTAAATTATACCGTTAATGTGAAACAAATGTAACTACTTAGAAAATTTGTTAGTTTAATTTTTTGATTTAATTATGAAAAGAAGAAAATTTTTAAAAACAGGTGCGTTAGGAATGGCAATCCCAACTTCTGTTTTTGGGAAAGATGGGCCCAAAAGAAATAAAAATAATCCAGTTATAGTTTCAACTCACCCTGTGGGTATGAGAGCAAATAAGGAAGCGTTAAAAGCTCTCCAAAATAATGGGAGCGCGTTAGATGCGGTTGAGGCTGGTGCTCGAATCTCAGAGGCTGACCCTGATGATAACTACGTTGGGATTGGTGGTCTTCCTGATGAGCAGGGGAACGTTACTCTGGATGCATGTATCATGGATCATAATGGTGATTGTGGCTCCGTTGCATTTATTCAAAATATTATGCACCCCGTATCAGTTGCTAGAAAGGTTATGGAGGATACGAAACATGTTATGCTCGCAGGGAAAGGAGCTACTCAGTTTGCTGTATCAAAGGGCTTCAAAGAAATTAATCTTTTGACAGATGACGCACGGAAACAGTGGAAAGATTGGGAAAAAAACAGAATAGAGACGACTCCACACGAGCCTACCGATACGGTCTCTATTTTAGCTCAGGACAAGGACGGCAATATGTCAGGTGCTTGCACCACCAGCGGATGGGCATATAAGATGCATGGTCGAGTTGGGGACGGACCGATTATAGGTGCAGGCTTGTATGTTGATAATCAGGTAGGTTCAGCCGCAGTCACTGGGTTAGGGGAAGAGATCATTAAAGCATGTGGTAGTTTCTTAGTTGTGGAGTTTATGAGGCAAGGCTATGGCCCCTCGGAGGCCTGCGAACAAACCTTAAAGAGGGTCATTGATAAGTACAATGGTAATCCTAAAGATTTTCAGATGGCTTTTGTGGCGCTCAGGAAGGATGGGAGAACAGGTGCAGCTTGTTTAAAATGGTCTTTTGAATACGCAGTCACTGAAAAAGGAGAGAGCAAGCTCCATAAAGTAAATGGTATTCTCTAGTTTATTTTATTAAGTAGTCTCCTATTTATTGATACTATCAATATGATGACCAATATACTGGGTCCAAAGATCATAGCCGGATTCATTTAAATGGACACCATCGGTAGAATATATTTTATTCATTTCTTTATTTTGATCAAGGAAAATTGAGTTTAAATCAATGATTGAGTATCGGCTCTTTGAATCATTCTCATATAATTTCAGGTTAATTTCATTAATCTTTTGATTTACTGCTTTTTCATGTTTCGGATAAAATCCACGGACTCTTTTAAACTGATTTTTATTTACGGGTAGAATTGTCTGGATAAATATTTTTGTTTCAGGCGAGTGTTTGTTTATAATGGTTGCAATTTTAATTATGTTTTTTGCAACATAGGATATATCATCTTCAATCTCTGGTATGTCGCCATTAAAAATGTCATTAAGCCCAATAAGTAAAAACACAGCTCTTGGTTTGTAATAAAGAATCTCATTGAGCCTTGCTAATACGCCGCCTGTTATATCACCGCCAATTCCCCTGTTTACTATTTTATTTTCTATACCAAACCTTAGGTTCCAATCACCAGCTCCGGAGGTTATGCTATTGCCAAGGAAAACAATTTTATTAAATCCGATTGGGGTTTTTTCAAACTCAGTTACCCTTTTATTGTAGCTATCTATCTGCCACTGTTCTTGATTTTTTATAGGCTTTGATAAATCAGGATAGAGATTAGTAGACCTAATTTTTTCATAATAGCATCCACTAATAAAAATAAAAACTGCAATCGTAAGTGGTACAGTTCTCATTAATGTATAGTACTAGAATGAATATCTAAATCCTAGATCAATCGTTTTACCATAGTGCTGCTCTGAGGTTAATGAGTTACCGCTACGGTATCTGTTTTTATCAATGGCCTCTGTAATATTACTAATATTGAGGAAAACTTCCAGTCCTTTGACTGGTAGTTTTTGTTTAACAGAAAGATCCCACCTGGTATAGTCATCGGTTGTCTCCCTAAGCGTCGGCCAAAAATTGGTTCTCATAAATACATTAGACTTTGATAGTACAGATAGCCTACCAGAGAACCCTTTGTAATCATAGCCAATTGATACATTGAAAATCTCATCAGGCTGGTCAATTAGGCGGTCAACATAGAAGCTGTCTATGTTAGTTTTGCTCGTAGTTATTCCGCCAGGCCCAAAATCAACCTCGATCAGGAGCTCTGTTCTTGGATATTTAACCTCTGACTCCGTAACCGTATAGTTTGCATTTAACACAAGCCCGCTTAGTGGCCCGGGGAGGTACCAAAACCTTGTCTGGTAGTCAAGCTCCCAGCCACTCAGGTTCACAACATATGGGTTGTTAGATTTATAGTCCCTAATAATATAATTTTTCAGATTATCAGGCAAACCATACAGAGCGGTACTATCAACGAATCTGCGTCCGCTGGAGTAAATAAGGTCGCTGATATTTTTCTGAAATTTTCCAATACTAAAAAGTCCCAAATGTTTTTGATTAAAGGCAATACTGAAATCGAGGTTCTCTGATTTTCCAGGCTCTAGGTAAGGATTTCTATATTCAACTTCCTGAGAACTAGCGATGACGTTATACAAGGGCAATATATCAGTATAGCTTGGTCTTGTAAGTGTATTTGTACTAGCAAAACGGATGTTTAACCATGAAACAGGTTTGTATCTTAAAAATAGCGCGGGTAAAAAGAAGTCATTTTCTCTTGTGTGCCAGACACTATCTCCCAAAAAAACCCAGTGAGGTAGTGCCGAGGCTGTTCCCTGATAGGACTGGTAGGTGGTCTTATTCTTTTCAGATCTCATTCCAGTTATTATGTTTAGCCTAGGGCCAATATCCATATCTAACATAGCATAGCTAGCGCTGTAGTCTTCCTCTCCCTCATAGTCATACATTATTGTGTTAGTCTCGTGAAGCTTATGCATGATATATTCATCAATAGTTGAACCAGTGGTGAATCTATTCCAGTCTCTTTTGAAATAATTATATATTTCTTTCATGAACTCTATATCTGCAACGGGACCAATGGTGTATTGGCCATCTAAAAAATTACCAGAGTCATATTCATTATCAATAAATGGCCAATAGGAAAGTTTGTGAAGGTCTCCAGTAATATATTCAATTTCAGGAAAATTTGCGATTAGCGAGTCTCGTGGTTCTCTGAGTCCAGCTGCAGCATCTATTATTGCGTATTCATTCGACCGATCAAATGCTCGATCTTTTTTACGTTGTTTAGTACCAATCTTAATCTTTCCAGACAATTGGCTTGATAGCCTAAAATCATATTCCAGGTTAATCCCATAGGTTTCTTCGGTTTCTTTACTTTTATTGACATAATATTGATAACCAGACAAGCCAATTTTACCAGTGTCATTTGTGGTGCTCTGCTGAATATTTCCAAGCCCTATGCCGCCGATTGAATTTGAGACGAATGCTTCATCATCAAGGAATGAGAACTCATAGGAAAAAGAATTATTTTGTGCTATTGAACTGGTATAAAAACTTTCTAGATGAAGGTTAGAGTATAAAGTCTGTTTATACTTTAGCGTATTTGTTTTTATCTTA
>CAYFIF010000128.1:0-5749 GCA_964343085.1 uncultured bacterium
TTATATAATAACATAAATGAAAAAAATGTTCTTGTCTTAATAAGTGCTTGGGCTATTTCTACCCTTGTAACAAACAGGTATAAAAAAACTAATTCTTTAAATCATTACTATGAATTAGCACCATACATCAAAGCAAGTATATTGATGGTTCTTTTCACATTACTTTTTTCTTATTATTTGAGATTTGATTTAAAAATAGGGAAACTCTTATTTTTATCGAGTATAGTACATTCTTTTCTGGAAACTTTTTTTTATTATCTAGTTTTTTTTGGTCAATCAAAATACGGTGAAGATAATATAGTCAAAATAAAAACTGCTAAGTCCCAAAAACAACAATATTTAAGGGGAAAATTCTCTCATTCGAAAAATAAGGGGTCATATTCATTTTCTAAAATCCAAAATCAAATAAATAGAATATCACTAGAAAAGAAAAATGAAGTTTTAGATTTTTTTTCTAAATCGATTGGTGAAAACAAATTTGAAAAAAATAATGTTTCAATAATAAATACAAAATCGCTTGATAATATTCAAATGTTAAATCATGAAAATCGTGATCTTATCATTAATTTTCATGATTTAAATGATTTTAGGCGCTTAAACTTCTATTTTTTAAATAGTTACGATAAATTAAAAAATGGTGGTCTCCTTGTAGGCAATTTTATTCCATTAGAAAAATTTAGTAAACATTTAAGATCCCAAATGCCTCATTTCTTATATTCTCTGATATATCCTATACATTTTCTTTTCCATAGAGTATTCCCCAAACTTCCAATTACGAAACAGATTTATTTTATAATAACGAAAGGTAAAAATAGAGTTATGTCCAAAGCTGAAATTTTTGGAAGACTTAGTTACTGTGGATATAATATGCTTAATAACAAGACTATAGGCGATCGTATCTATTTTATATGTAAAAAAGAAAAAACAGTTTCTGTGGAAAAATTTCCTTCTTATGGGCCAATTGTAAAATTACCTCGAATTGGTTACCAAGGTGAAATTATAAATATATATAAATTTAGGACCATGCACCCCTATAGCGAGTTTATTCAAAGTGATGTTTATAATAAAAATCATATAGATAAAACTGGAAAGTTAAAAAATGACTTTAGAGTTACCTCATGGGGAAAATTTTTAAGAAAATACTTTATTGATGAAATTCCCCAGGTTTATAATTGGCTGAGAGGAGATATAGAGTTAATTGGGGTTAGAGCCCTGAGCCAGCATTATTACAGTTTATATCCAAAAGATCTTCGGCAGCTTAGGGTAAATTTTAAGCCTGGACTAATTCCACCTTACTATTCTGATTTACCTAAATCCTTTGATGAAATTATTTCAAGTGAAAAAAAATATCTTGCAAAAAAAGAAAATAATCCATTTTTTACAGATTTTGTCTATTTTTTCAGAGCATTAAACAATATAATTTTTTCTGGGGCTAGAAGTACTTAAAACTCATTGTGCGTCACTTTTCCATTTCTGCATTATCTACCATTTCCATTATTTTAGCAAACAATAGCTTTAATGTTAACCCAATTTTTTTTTCAGAATACAAATTAGGTGGTGGAGATTGGCACTACGAAGATAAAAATATTTTTATTAATGGGTTCGGAACCTATTCTACATTCAATAATAAAAATTTTAAAATTGAATCTAAATATTTACAACTTTATCTGTCAGGAAACATTAATGATAAAATACTAAATTTTTCACCGGATCAATCATTCCCTTATTTAAGAAAATCTCTAGATGCAGATGGATATTCTACTGAAATCGCAACAATGAAAATTTCTTATGAAAATGATATTTTTAAAATGAAATTTGGTAAATATGATAACTTCTGGGGGCCTGGGAAAAGAGCATTGCATGTTTCAAATAAGGCTCCATCTTATCCCCAATTTGGGTTTGATTGGAGGATTAACAATCGTTTAAAACTGATCTATTTCCATGGTATCCTTCAAAGTGAACTTACTGATACATCTCAAAGTAAATATTATAAACATGTTTGGGATTCAGAAGATTCAGAATATGAAAATAATGTAGGTAGAAGAGAAGTAAATATTAATAAATTTATTGCAGCTCACAGAATTGAATGGCATGTAAATGAAAAAATTAAACTGGTTGCTAATGAAAGTGTAATATATGGAACAAGAGGTTTTGATTTTCACTATTTAATGGCATTAATACCATTTTTACAAATCGAAGATTATTTAGGCGATTTAGATAATATTCAAATGGGTGCTGAGATTATATATTCATTAAGCACAACTAAACAAATTTATATCTGTTTCTATATGGATGAGTTAACCCCAGAGCGTATTTTTTCTGATAATAATCACAATTGGTTTGGTTGGCAATTTGGCTCTAATTTGAATAATATATTTTATCTTAATGATAAACTAAGGATTGAATATAATTGGACAGATCATCGTCTATATAAACACAAATTTGAAATAAATGATTTTTATACTCATAACAGCCCTATCGGCTTTTGGATAGGACCACATTCAGAAGAATTATTTTTTGAATATCAGGCCAACTTTAAAAATAAAACTAATTTGATAATTACTTATTCAAATTCAAAAAGAGGTGAGATAAATAAAAAAATTATTCATAACAAATATCATGAAATTAAGAATAAACGTTTTGACAATGGGTATGAACAAAAATCTATAATCAGTCTAAATCTTAAAAAAAAATTAAAGAACAGAAAATTATACTATAAACTTGGGCTAGATCTAATAGATTGGAAAAATTATATGTTTGATCCAGAAAATATAGAACCCATTAAAAACGATAATATTGAAAAGATATCATATAATTTTTCAATATATTATAACTTAGATTAGATCAACTACCATTTATTACATAGCATAATTATATTAATAATTTATTATTTTTTTCCTTCCAACTGTATCAAATGAAAATCCCAATTCTAATAACTTATTTTGGTCAAAAATATTTCTAGTATCAAATATTATTGGTTTCTTCAACCTATTTTTTAATTCCTTTAAATCTAAAGATCTAAACTCATTCCATTCTGTCATAATAACCATACAATCAGCATTATCAACAGTTTTTTCCCAATCTGAAAAATATTTAATATCTGGAAAAATGAGTTTCATTTCGTTATTTGAAATAGGATCAAAAGCTTTGACAATACCTCCATCTTTCAATATACTTTTAATAATTTCTATTGCAGAAGACTCTCTAATATCAGAAGTATTAGGTTTAAATGATAAACCAAGTATAGCAATAGTCTTCCCTTTTACTCGATTTTTTAATAATGCTTTGAGCTTTGAAAACATTCTCTTTTTTTGGTATTTATTAGCCTTTATTGCAGCATTAACAGTTTCCAAAGGAATATTTTCTTGTTTTGCCAAATTAGATAATGCCTTAGTATCTTTTGGAAAACAAGAACCTCCATAACCTGGTCCCGGATGTAAAAACTTTGGACTGATTCTTCCATCCTGTCCCATTAGATCTGCTACTTTTTTGATATCACAACCGAGGGCTTCAGACAAGTTAGCTATTTCGTTAATATAGCTTATTTTTAATGCTAGAAAAGCGTTAGAAGCATATTTTACCATTTCAGCAGTAGCTATATCAGTTTTAATTATTGGCTTTTTATTTCTAAACAACGGTCGATAAACATCAAGCATTGATTCATATGTTTTATTATTCTCACACCCGATTAAAACTCTATCCGGCCAAAGAAAATCTTTTACGGCTGAACCTTCTCTTAAAAATTCTGGATTGGAAACATAATCAAATAAAACAGCACTGGGTTTATTTTTATTAATTATTTCCTTTATTTTTTTTCCAGTGCCAACAGGGACAGTACTTTTAGTGCAAATAATTTTATATGAATTTAAGTTCTGAGCAATTTTCAATGCTGCATTTTCGACATAAGTAAGATCAGCTTTGCCTGATGCACTTTCTGGCGTTCCAACTGCTATAAATAATATATCTGATTCCTTTATTGTATTTTCGATATTTGAGGAAAATGAAAGCCGCTGACTTTTAACATTCCGATCGATAATCTCTTTTAAACCAGGTTCAAAAATTAAGATATTGCCTTTTTTTATTTCCTTAATCTTTTCCTTATCTATATCAGCACAAATAACTTTATGCCCAAAATCTGAAATCCCTGCCCCACTTACTAAGCCAACATAACCTGTGCCAATGATACCTATTTTTTTCATTTCTATTGTTATTATTTTATATGATAAAGTGGACTACTCCCAATCCTTTAACTTAAACCTAAATTCCTTCTTAATACCCATTCAATTATCAATAATCCAACAACCAAAAATATCACAAAAATATTTTCGTATAAAGGAAAAGAATATGTAATTAATTCAGCTCTTGAATTAGGGGAAATAAATGGTAAAAGATCATTTTTATGATCCCACCGTTTATATTTTCCACCAGATTCTTCAGCTATTTTTTTTAGGGAGTACTCATTCAAAAATACTTGATTCAATTCAACCTGACTCTCCTGAATTTGAAAAGAACCTCTACCTACAATATAGGAATTTTCAGGCTCTCCAAATTGAATTTCATAATTTACATTTCCTGATTGAGAAGCCCAGATATTAGAATAAAACGTCCCCTTTAAAGGATTATACTTTAGAGGTTTGGAATTAATAACCTTATCACCCATCTTAATATTTAAAATTCCTTCATCTTTAAATTTCTTTTCAATTATTGGCTTACCTGTAAATTCAATTAATTCACCCTGTTGATAAGAGTTTTTATTTGTCCTGAAATAAATATCTTTATCTCCTTTTGTGCGCAATAACCAATTAAAAATGGGTGTTAAAATTTCATAAACAATATCAGAAATATTAGAAACTTGAGATCTATAGAAAAGAGAGCTTAAGCCGCTTGATGTCCATGTAAAATATCTAAGATCGTTTTTTTCACCCACTAAAATAATTGGATCAGTAATATTCGTATTATTGAACCTAGCAAGCACTCTACTTTTTGTAGACTCTATTTTTAGACCTGGTTTAAGTGGTGGAAGTATCATAAAATCATTTTCAATATTAGATGAAATAGTATGAAATGGAAATAATCCTTTCCATTCATCTGTAAAATTCCAATCATAAATTTCATTCTCTTTTAAGTTGTATTTCCCTAAAGATAAATCAAATAATTCTAAGTAATCTTCAAGGAATTCATTATGTGTGTTATTACCGTAAATAATTCCGAAATTAGATTTGTGGGAAATTAATTTTTTTGCAAAAGCTTTTCTATAGGTCTCCCATTTTGCACCATTTTCTTTTATTGGATGATTATCAAATAAAATTAAATCATAAGTCTCTTTCCAAAATTTATTTAATGATGGTCTGAAACTTTTATCTGCATAAATAAAATGATCGACGGAATATTCAGAATTTTTTTGAAAGGTATTTTTTAAAATTCTTGTATTAAAATTTGGGGCTCCTGTAATAATTGCAATTTTATACTCACTCTTTAGTACATGAATTGTAACATTTTGTTTATTATTTTTTATATTAATTTCATCTTCTAGGATATTTACTTTAACAATATAATTTTTTTCTCCTGAAGTAACTGGTTTGATTAAAAACTTTACTTTTTCTTTAGTCCCACCTCCTTTTAAATTAATTACTTTGGAACCTATTAATTTACTTTTATCATATAAAGTTACATTTGCTCTTTCTTTTATATTGCCATAGTTTAGTATTGTTACATCAAACTCAGCCTCTTCCCCTTTTATAATAACAGG
>CAYFIF010000129.1:0-5743 GCA_964343085.1 uncultured bacterium
CCATTCCTTCAGCTTGGGGGATATCAAAAATTATAATATCACCTAATTCCTTTTGCGCGGCTAGTAGAGCTAAATTACCACCAATTTGACCGCCACCAATAAGTGCTATCTTTTTTCTCATATAATTGGGTTATTTCTAAATAGAGATTTAGATAATTCTATTGGAGGATGATACTAACAATTTTTCTATTGCGCCCTTTTCGACCAAATTTTACTATACCATCAGATGTTGCAAAGAGAGAATCATCATTAGATCTTTTAACATTCATGCCTGGATGGATTTTTGTTCCTCTTTGTTTTAATATAATTGTTCCAGCTTGAACAGATTGTCCATCGCCAACTTTTAAGCCTAAAAATTTGGCATTACTATCTCTACCATTTCTAGAACTACCTTGCCCTTTTTTATGTGCCATGGCTTACTCCTCTTCTTGTATTAAAACCGGATCAGGATCAACTTTTTTTGACTCTTTCTTTTTTGATGAAAGTAAATTTATATCATCAATTTTGATATCAGTAAACTCCTGGCGATGACCATTTTTCCGTTGATAACCTTTTCTTCTTTTTTTCTTGTAAACTAAAATTTTTTGTTCTCGACCATGATTTACAATACTAGCAGTTACAGAAACATTAGTTAAATTAGGCTTACCAATATGAATAGAGTTTCCATCATCAACTAGAAGGACTTGATCAATTTTTAAAGTTGAGCCTGGATCTTGATCAATTTTAGGCACGCGCAGATTTTGATCTTTAGCTGCCTTATATTGTTTACCTGATATATTTATTATTGCATACATTTTTAGCTCCAAAAAGCCGGAAAATTTAAGAGGACTCGGCTCCCTTTTCAAGGTTCATTTCATTTGTTATATCAACACCATCTTTTGTTCTAAGGAAAACAAAAGCATCTCGCTGAACATCAATGCTTTCTTCTATCTTCAAATGGACAAAGTTTTGCCACATTAAACTTCTGAGAATATGTTTTTTTTCATCATGCAAATAGGCTGCATTTTCTGGATGAAGTTTTAGCCTTAGTCTAAGTGTCCTATTTTTTGATTTGTATCTTCTGAGCCAGTGATCTATGCGAGTGATGAGAGTTTCTTGAGAAATAATTCTTCCTGATCCTTGACAGGATGGGCACTCATTACTCATCGAATCTAGAAGGCTTACTCTAATTCTTTGTCTTGTCATTTCCAAGATTCCGAATTCAGATATGGGAGCTACTGCAACTTTAGCGCGGTCTTTTTTTAGTTCTTTTCTCAACTCTAAATACACTTTTTTTCTGTTTTCCGGAAGTTGCATATCGATAAAATCAATTACAATAAGTCCAGATAAGTCTCTGAGTCTTAATTGGCGAGCGACTTCTCTAGATGCTTCAAGGTTAATTTTAAGAGAATTATCTTCATGTAACTTTTTACCAACGAATCTTCCACTATTTACATCAACTACGACCATTGCCTCAGTTTTTTCAATTATAAGATACGCTCCACTTTTTAACCATGCTCTACTTCGCATCAGCTTATCTATTTCATTTTCTATGCCAAAGCTTTCGAAAAGAGGAGACTTTAACTTATATAGTTCAAGTCTTTCTAAAAGACTAGGAGAAAGGTCTTCTAAGTATTTTTGTGTTTTCCGATATAACTTTTTTGAATCAATAATTATTTTTTCGACATCCAAGGTTAATAAATCTCTGACGACACTTGAAGCTGTTTCCATATCTTCATAGACTAAAACAGGGGCATTTTTTTGATTAGATTTCTTTTGAATTTTTTTCCAGTTATCAATAAGCGAATAAAAGTCATTTTCAATATGTTCTTCGCTTTTACCTTCAGCCACAGTTCGCATAATTATCCCAGTATTTTCTGTTTTTAGTTTTCTTGCAATTTTTTTTAGTCGCCTTCGTTCATATTTATCCCATATTTTTTTTGAAATTCCTATATAGCTATGGTTTGGAATTAACACCAATAATCTCCCAGGAATTGCTATATCGGTTGTTACTCGCGGACCCTTTCCAGCGAAGGGCTCTTTTATAACCTGGACATATATTTCTTGATTAGTCTCTAAATCAACTTCAATGTTAGATAATTTTTTATAGTGTTTATTTTTACCATTATTATCTCCAATTTGTTCTTTGGATATATACTCATTGTTTCCTATTTCTGAAAATGGTAAAAAAGCATTCAATTCATACCCGATGTCAACAAAAGCTGCCTGCATTCCAGGCAGAACGTTTTCAACCTTTCCTTTATAGATATTTCCAACCATTCGTTGATTTTCATGGTTTTCAACGTATACTTCTACTAGCTTGCTATCTTCCTGTATGGCTATACGTGTCTCGCCCATGTTTTCATTAATGAAAATTTCTTTTTTCATGTTTAATATCCCATGATATAACTACCGTCAAAGATTAACTAACGCTATTCTCCGTAAATAAGTAGCGAAAACTAATTTAGACGTATTTGATTTTTTATTTACTTCAGAGATTTACAAGAAGGAAGGCAGATTAATGGCCCATTCAAGGGTGATAAAATGACTGTCAAAACCACAAAAAAATAAAACTTTTCTAATCCTTAATGAATCCCTTTACACTATAAAGTAAAGCAATATATTACTAATTACAAGGATTATAACACAGCTAATTCTGCTTAAATTTGGCAACTAAAAAGACTCTAAATAATGAACTATGGACATATAATAGCAATTGGAGGAGGCGGTTTTGGCCGTAATCCTAAGCATAATAAAATAGAAAAATATATTTTGAAGCAAACGGGAAAGGAAAAGCCTAGAATCCTTTTTGTCCCAACTGCGAGTGGAGAAGATAATAGATATATTGTAAACTTCTATAAATGTTTTTCAAGTTTATCCTGTGTCCCTGATCACATTAAGTTTTTTGAAAGAACACCTAGGCTAGATGGTATAATTAATAAGGCCGATATAATTTATGTTGGTGGCGGTAATACTAAAAGTATGTTAGGAGTTTGGAAAGAGTGGAATTTTGATTCCCTTTTAAAGAAAGCGTATAAAAAAGGAAAGGTGTTGTGTGGGGTTAGTGCAGGCGCAATTTGCTGGTTTGAGCAAGGAGTCACTGATTCCTGGATGAGTAATTTAAATGTTTTGAATTGTCTAGGCTTTTTAGAAGGGATGGCTTGTCCTCATTATCAAGAAGAGCCGGACAGAAGACCGAGTTTACATAATTTTTTTAAAAAAAATAAAATTAAATCTGGTTTTGCTATTGATGGTGGTGCTGCTGTTCATTTTTTTGATGGCAACTATAAAGATTCACTTCAATTTTATAAAAATTCAAAAGTATACCAAGTATCTAATGATAATGGTTCAATTAAAGAGCATGCGATGAAAATGAAAATTTTATAATGTACAAAGAAGACAGATCTAGTTTTTGGGAAAATATATATTTAGATAATGATGCCAGATGGGATTTGGGTGGGGTAACTCCAGTTTTTGATAGAATCAGCGAAGAATTTAATATTGGCAGAGTCTTATTTATTGGATGTGGTCGAGGATATGATGCAATAATGTTTGCAAAAAAAGGTTTTGATGTAACAGGAGTAGATTTTGCTGAAACGGCAATTAACGATTTGAAAAATATGTGTAAAGAAAGAAATACATATGTTGAGGCTCTTAGACAAGATTTTTTCAATATTTCTACAAAATATTATGGTAAATATGATTATGTAATCGAACAAACATGTTTTTGTGCTATAAATCCCAGAAGAAGAAAAGAATATGAGAGGTTAGTGTTTCAGTTATTGAGACCAAATGGATATTTAATTGGGTTATGGTTTCCATTAGATAAACCAAAATCAGATGGTGGCCCACCGTATGGAGTTGATATTGAAGAAATAGAAAACATTTTTTCTGAACGCTGGTATAAGGAAAGAGAAGAATTTCCTCATGATTCAATTTTAGCAAGAAAAGATCGAGAGAAACTCATTGTTTTTAAAAGGCAAGCCCAATTCTAATTTATGAAAACTGATATTGAGATAGCAGAAGAGGCAGCGATTGAAGCAGGTAAAATAATTTTATCTTATTATAAATCAGGATATAGGATTAAAGAAAAAGGTTATAAAAACCCTGTTACTACCGCTGATTATGAATCTGATAATTGTATAAAGAAATTGTTAACAGAAGCTAGACCAGAATATGGGTGGCTATCAGAAGAAACAGCTGATAACGATTTAAGAATTAAGAGGGAAAAAGTTTGGGTTGTAGATCCTTTAGATGGGACTAAAGAGTTTATTGAAGGAGTACCAAACTTTGTGGTTAGTATTGGTCTTGTAGAAAACGGGATTCCAATAGTTGGTGTTCTATATAATCCTATCACCCAAGAGATATTTAGAGCTTCCAAGGGTGACGGTGCGTTCTTGAATGGGAATTTAATTAATTGTATTTCAAAAGAAAATATATCTGATATGGTTATTCTGAATAGTCGATCTGAAACAAGAAAAGGATTATGGGAAGATTTTGAGTCTGACTTTGGTGTGTTAAAGCCTGTTGGCAGCGTTGCCTATAAACTGGGTTTAACTGCTGCTGGAGCAGCTGACGTTTTTGCTTCACTGAGGCCAAAAAATGAGTGGGATATTTGTGCAGGAAATTGCATTATCAACGAAGCTTCTGGAAAATTAATTGATTTAAATGGCAAACAAAGATTGTATAACCAAAAAAACACATTAATTAAATCAGGCCTAATTGCAGGGTCAATCAGGGCCGTGGATAAAACTTATAAAATTCTAAAAAAGGTAATAAATAATGACAAAAATTCCAGATGATGCTATAAAATGTTTAGATAAAGGCTTTGTTCGTTTAGTGGATTCAATGGGTGGTGATAATGCCATTGTTCAAGCTGCGAGAGTTAGTTATGGGAAAGGGACGAGCAAGGTTTCCCAAGATAGAGGTTTAATTAGATACTTGATGCGTCACAGGCATACAACTCCATTTGAAATGGTAGAATTTAAATTTCATTGCAAGATGCCTATTTTTGTTGCAAGACAGTGGGTGAGGCATAGAACTGCTAACATAAATGAATATTCTTTGCGCTATTCTGAGGCGCGTGATGAGTTTTATTATCCTAGTTTAGAAAATATCCAATTACAGAGTTCACTTAACAAACAAGGTAGAATGGGTAAGGTACCTGAAAAAGTTAAAAAGAAAGTACAAGATTATTTCAAAGAAATATCAACTCTTAGTTTTAATATGTATTCTGAATTGAATAAAGATGGTGTTGCGCGTGAACTAGCTCGAGCTTTATTGCCTGTAAATTTGTATACAGAATGGTATTGGAAAAACGATTTGCATAACCTATTACACTTTGTGGGTTTGAGGTCAGACAGTCATGCTCAATACGAGATCCGTGTCTTCTCTGATGCTATGGCTTATTATGTTAAAGAGAATTGCCCTTTGGCTTGGGAGGCCTACCATGATTATGTTGTTAAAGGGATGAAATTCTCAAAAATTGAACAAAATTTACTAGGGAAAAACTTGCCAGATAGAGTCTTAGATGATATTTTGGAAGATGTCGCCTACCAATTAACAGTATCACTGAACCAAAATAAAAAACGAGATGAAGATGATTTATACCAATTATATTTAAAACAGGGAGGTAAGGATTCAAATGATGATTTCAAATTAAAGTGGAGAACAGGCGGAATTGATGTTGGTAATATTAGAGAACTTCGGGAGTTTAAAAACAAACTAATCCAGTTAAAGCCTGATAATAATTAGTAAGTTTATT
>CAYFIF010000130.1:0-5729 GCA_964343085.1 uncultured bacterium
TCCAATAAGAATTTCGATTAACTCAAAAAATACGATATTCTCTGAACAATTTGAAAAAAATCTTGATTCAATCGATCTTATTTCAAAATGGCGGGTTTTATATTTCTTGGGAGCAGTCATTCGAAAATGATTTTAGCGCTTATAGATTAGAAAAATCTTTTGAAAATACGATGGATTCTTTTTTGGTGATTTTTAATTCGGACATTTTACTAGAAACTATACCTGAGAATTTGGAGAGGGCAAAAATCACCTCCTTTTTTGAAGAGAATGTTGACCCTTTGATTAATCAATTTTATAGAGTATGTGTAATCGACACCTTTGATTTTGAGACAAAGGGCCAGGTTTTTTCATCTGCAATAGATCCGGCCCCGGTTCCTGTGGATGTAAAATCTGTAACCTATAACTTTACAGATGTGGTGGTAGAGTGGGAGAAATCAACAGATGGAGATTTTAGTCATTATAAGCTTTTATATTCTCAAAATGAGGATGGATTTAGAGACACGATTTCAACTCTAAATGAAAGGTCTGACACACTGTGGATTATGGGAATTGATACTTCAGATTTTTATCCGACTCATGAGAATTGGTTTTGGGTGATCACCTATGATAGTCTGAATCAGATATCCTTAGGTGAGGGTAAAACCAGTGTAGTTGATAGTATACCTACTCAATCAGAACTCTACCCCATATTATATGGGAATGGGTCGTTTATTATTAACTGGTCACAGAATTATGATCAGGATTTTAAGTCCTACACCCTATTTGAATCTTTATCAGAGAATATGATTGATCAGGCTCAAATATATACTACCACTGATAGTTCTAGAACTACTTTTACTAGGAATGTGGTTGAAGGGGAGTACAGATATTATCAGTTGCTTGTCGAGGATTTTTGGGGCTTAGTCTCTACCAGTAATGTTAGTATAGGTGATTCACACAATTGGTTTGTAAAAACTTTTTCTGGAGATGGAAATGAAGTAGGGGCTTCAGTCCTTCAAGAAAACGATGATGGCTATATCCTTATAGGCACGACTTCATCATTCGGAAGTGGGTTAGATGATATCTGGCTAATTAAAACAGATTATCAAGGGAATCAAGAGTGGAGTGCAACATTCGGAGGTGATGCTAATGATAGGGCATCGTTAATTCAAAATACCTTAGATGGAGGATATATTATTGTCGGTACTACATCTTCATATGGTAATGGTTCAGACGACATTTGGTTGGTAAAAACAAATGAAGACGGGAGTGAGGAGTGGAATAAGATTTTTGGTGAAGATGGAGATGAAACAGGATCGTCAGTTCAACAGACTAACGATGGCGGTTATATTGTTGTCGGAACAATTTTTTCAAATAATAATACATCAGACGATGTCTGGTTGATAAAAACAGACGCAGAGGGGAATTCAATTTGGAGTGATGCTATCGGAGGCCCAGAAAATGATAGAGGAGCATTTGTTCAAAAAACTACAGATAATGGTTTTATTATAGTTGGTACTACATCTTCATACGGCAATGGCTCATATGATGCTTGGTTAATTAAAACAGATTCAGATGGTAACGTACAGTGGAATAAAACTTATGGCGGTGCTGGAAACGATCAAGGGCACTCGGTTGAACAAACCGATGATGAGGGTTATTTTATTGTTGGTTGTTTTGACTGCGAGTCAAATGAATCAAATATGTGGTTGATAAAAACAAATAGAGAAGGTAATGAGCAGTGGTCTCAGATTCTTGGAGGCAATAGCTATGAATGGGGTCGCTTTGGTCAACAAACCGATGATGGCGGATATATAGTCACAGGTCTAACAACTTCATTGGGTAGTGGCAGTTCTGATGCATGGCTAATTAGACTTAATTCACAAGGAGAAGAAATATGGGACAAAACTTTTGGTGGAGTTAATGGTGACGGAAGTAGTTTTGTCCAAGAAACAAATGATGGAGGTTATATACTAATAGGTTATACAACTTCCTTTAGTAATAATGGGTCAGATATCTGGCTTATAAAAACAGATTCAGATGGTAATACAGAACCCTATGATAATTAATATTATATTATCTAAAAAAGTAATAAGTATGCATAATTGATTATTAAAAAATGATAAATAAAATATTTATAAAAGATGATTTAGGTAATCATGTCTCTATTGATATTGAAAAGTTTATAAAACATATAAATATATTCCATCGTTCGGGTGTTAGCATTCATGAGGAGGGAGGCCATTATTTCACTGTGGATGATTCTTTCCGAAAAATGCTAAAGGAAAAGCTGAAAACTAATGACCACTAGGGTCGCACAATTAATCCTTTTATTTTTACTTTATTCCTGTGATGAGAGAAGCTCTTGCAGCGATGGAATACAATTATGGGGTGATTGCTACTCAATTGAAAATACAATAAAGCTAAGTTTATCCAATAAGGGTCTCAGTGGTTCAATACCGAAAGAGATTGGAGAATTAGTAAATCTCACAGAGCTAGATTTGGGAAAGAACCAATTAGATGGTAAAATTCCCAAAGAGATAGGTAACCTAGTTAATCTGACTTCCTTAGTCCTTGAACAAAATAATTTAGAGGGCTATATACCTAAAGAGATTAGCAATCTTTCAAAGTTGGTTAGGCTTGACCTTTCTTTAAACAGACTATCCGGTCTTGTGCCTTATCAGTTAGGAGACTTGCTTGATTTAAATTTTCTAAACCTAAACTGGAACAAGTTAACAGGGAATATACCAGAGGAAATAGGAAATCTCAATAAGTTAACATATTTAGGGATAGGGTCGAACAAGCTAAATGGGGCTATACCTTCCGAGCTTGGATTCTTAATAAACTTAACCTATTTAGGTTTAAGTGATAATTTTTTAGGTGGGAGCATATCACCCGATCTGGGTGCTCTAATAAATCTTACATATCTAGGCCTAGGGTCAAATATTATTGGAGGTGAAATCCCTTCAGAGTTAGGTAGTCTAACAAATTTGATTAACTTAGATTTAGAAAATAATGAGCTTACTGGTATCATACCAGAAAACTTCTGTAACCAAGGTGACGATTCACCAGGCCTTAGAAACAATAAACTCTGCCCCCCATACCCTGCTTGTATTGGAGACATATCCGCCTCCCAAGATACTGCAATGTGTGATTAATATTATAAATCTTTTTGTAATAATTTTTTTGGAAGAAATAGTAGATTTAACTGCTTTTTTCGGTAATAAAAATATAAACCAATAATATCATCATAAGTACAAATATAAATCAAAAAAAAATATTAGCATACGCGGGGTTTTTAATTTTTTCATGTTCCGATCAGTCCTCTGAAGCAGGTTCATCTGATGATAATTTATTTGGCGGCGGTTGTGGAATCGATACTACGTTTACTTTGGATAGACTAGACTTTATCATAGTGAGATCACCAAACTGTACTTATAGCACATATGGATATGGTCTTCAAATGATAGATGAGCTAGGTAATATTATTTGGACGGAGGGTGGGACTAGGACCTCACCGTATTCAATGAACACTACTAGCGATGGTGGTTATGTATTTACCTTTACCAATTATGTTTCCAGATCATCTGGCCCCGATGGCAGCATAAATTGGTCATCGGAGTTACCTGCTTATCAAGCCACTCACTACATTAATGATGCGATCCAGACCACTGATGGTGATTATATTGTGGTTGGTGAAATCGGAGGCGAGCCTGGACCCGGAGGGCATGATCAAAAAGGACAGGCTTTTGTTCTTCGGATGTCTGAATATGGTAGCGTACAATGGATCAAACGCTACGGGATCAGAAATACTCTCCCGGATGTTTTTTCGGAAGTTGTGGAAGCCGATGATGGTGGATTTTTGATTGTGGGAAATAAAATCGAGGAAAGAGAATTTTATTTTTATGATGATTTCTGGATCATGAAAACTGATGCAAACGGTATTGAAGAGTGGTCGCTTGAAATTGGAGGAAATGATAGATATGATAAAGCTAATGACATAATTAAGCTATCAGATGGTAGCTACATTGCTACCGGTTGGAGTTTTATTGATGATGGTATCGCAGCCATGCGTTTAATTCGTATTTCATCAGATGGTAATGTTATTTGGAATAAATTAGCAGGAGGCAATGGGTGGTATGATATTGGAACCTCACTCGCAGTAAATAATAATGAAACAGTACTCATGGTTGCTGGAATGAAAGTACCTCCCGCTGGATGGGAGCATACTAGGATAAAACTATGGGGCTATAACCCATGGAACGGTAATCAAATATTTGTCAGAAATAATATTCCATCCGAACAAGGCCTTAATGCAACTGATGTTGTCGCAGCCTATGATAATGGATTTATCGTAACTAGCTCTACCTTTTTCAAAACGGATTCACTTGGAAGATGGTAACTGATAAACAAATACTTTTATTTCCAAATATATTTCTTATAACCTCAGTCTAGACAATGGCATTAAAGATTTACCAAATAGACGCATTTGCCACTAAAAATTTTGAAGGAAATCCGGCAGCAGTAGTTCCACTAGACCATTGGATATCAGATAAGGTTATGCAGAAAATCTCTGAAGAAAACAACCTCTCTGAAACAGCATTTTTTATTAGAGATAAGGATGACTACCACATTAGATGGTTTACTCCAAAAAAAGAGGTTGATTTATGTGGCCACGCGACTCTAGCATCAGCATTTGTGATCTTCAAAATACTAAAAGTTGAAACAAAAGAGATTAGATTTAAATCTTTGTCGGGAACATTATTTGTAAAAAGAATAGGTGATTTACTAACATTGAATTTCCCATCCCAGGAGCCGCAAAAATGTCGCACACCAAAAATTTTGATAGATGCTCTAGGAGTTAAGCCAGAAAATTGTTTTTTTGGTCAGGACTACATGGCCATATTTAATAATGAAGATCAGGTTTACAAGATATCCCCTGATTTTGGAAAATTAAATAGACTGGATCTGCGAGGTGTCATAGTCACTGCTCCTGGAAGAAACTATGACTTTGTCTCGAGAGCATTTTTTCCTAAATATGGAATATTGGAGGATCCGGTAACGGGATCTGCGCATACTCAGTTGGTACCTTATTGGGCAAAAAAATTTGGGAAATCAAAACTTAAAGCAAGGCAAATTTCAGAAAGAGGAGGAGATTTATTTTGTGATTACGATGGTGAAAGAGTTTTTATATCCGGCTACTCAAAATTATATATGAGCGGAGAGATAGATTTAGATATATAAAAAAAATATTCTTTGATCCTAATCACCTTTACATTTCATAATATTCATCATGCAAAAAGAAATTGCAATTATGGTCTCTACTTTATTGTTTGGGACAGATTATTAAACACGATTCACGAAGATTATTATAAAACTTATAACAGGATTAAGTCTAATGTCTGAAAACAAAAAATATAAACACATAACAATGAATAGATTTGTGATTCTAGTTGACTCTGAGTCTGATTTTTAAGAATATTTGAAACAAATAAACTCAAGTCATGATATATGGATATTAAATCACTAATAATGATGTCATTTGTTTGTGCCATGGGTGCTGTCTCGCCTGGCCCTAGTTTGGCAGTCGTACTTAGGAACACCATTTCTGGTGGAAGAGCCCAGGGAGTCATGACTGGGATAGGGCACGGTATTGGTTTAGGAATTTATGCTTTTATTGCGGTAATGGGTTTATCATCATTGCTTCTAACCAATGAAAAGGTTTTCAATTTGCTTCAGTGGGCTGGGGC
>CAYFIF010000131.1:0-5706 GCA_964343085.1 uncultured bacterium
GTTATTAATAATATTATAATAAATACTTAAAAATTTTGATTACTAATTGAAAAATGATTATTAGGTTCCCTAGATCTTTTTTATAATCCAGAAGACTTCTAACGAAAAAATATGTACAAAAAAAATGCAATAATTTTTTATTTTTTTACTGTACTATCTTTTGAGTCTACTTGGTCTCAATCTGTAGTTATCAATGAGGCCATGTCCAAAAATTTTGATTCAATCAGTGATGAGGATGGTGATGCTCCTGATTGGATAGAGATTTATAATCCGACCGATAACGATATTGACCTAGGGGGTTATTTTCTTAGTGATGATGCAAACAACCTATCGATGTGGGAGTTTCCTAGTGGTCTCGTTTTTCCTGATGATCATTTACTTGTTTTTGCGAGTGACAAAGACAGATATATCTGGCCCGGTGGTTTCTGGCATCCGATTATTAATTTTGGTGCAGTGTGGAGTTACAAGAATGGATCAGCGGAGATACCTATGAATTGGGTTGATGTTGATTTCGAAGATGAATCTTGGCTAAGCGGTTTTTCTGGAATTGGCTTTGGCGATCAGGATGATATGACAGAGATTGAACCGACACTATCGATTTATATGCGTAAAAGTTTTTATCTAGATGATCTTACTGAATTGAGAGCTGGAATGTTACACATGGACTATGATGATGCTTTTGTAGCCTATGTAAATGGTTATGAAATAGCGCGTTCTAATATTGGTGATGAGCAAGAGATACCTTTTGATCAAACCGCGGAGTCTAATTTAGAGGCATCAGTATATCGTGGTGGCATTCCAGAGAAATATCTAATTGAAAATATTCTTGATTTTTTAATTCAAGGCGAAAATGTACTCGCCATACAGGTTCACAACTCAAGCAGTTTGTCAGATGATTTAAGTGCGTTGCCTATGCTTTCATTTTTGTATGCTAGCAATATACCTAATACTGAAAACACCTCCCAATTTATTATAGAAATATTAACTGATAATTACCCAGAGGAGACATCTTGGTCTATTCAAAATTCAGATGGGAGCTTTCAGGAATCTATTGGAGCGGGAATGCTCGACCAGGCGAGTTATCTTTATTCGTGGACATTTGATCTTCCACACGACGATTACAGTTTTAGTATCTATGATACCTGGGGAGATGGGATTTGCTGTGAGGATGGGGTACCTCTTGAACTCTTAAATGGAGACTTCGAGGATGACGGTTATTGGGCAACATATCCTAGTGATATGAACACAGAAAATTGGAATAGGGTTTCAGGCACTGGCCAGAATGGTTCTTATTCAGTGGAGCTAATGGGAACAACATCAACGGGGGCTGCAGTTTTTTGGCAGAGAGTTCCAGCAATATCTGGTGAGGAATATTATATTGAGGCTTATGTAAAAATCTCTAGTGAAAACTCCCTCACAGTCGGGCAATCTGCAGGCATAGTGCTTGAATTCTGGAATAGTCAATGGACTCAGCTACAGTATATACAATCTACTTACCTGAATTGGACTTCTGATGAAAATGTTTGGCATAAACTAACTGCTTCAGGAACCGCACCTCAAGGGACCGGAAACATCCACGCTGTATTAGTATTTAGTAATCCATCTGGATTAGATAATGGTTCAGTATTTTTTGATAATGTGGTCCTAAGACAAAATATTCATGATGAAAACACGGATGAATATAATCCAGGGAGACTAACTATACGCCTAAATCAAAATCAGATATTTGATGGGGGAGATTTCGCGGATAGTAAGAATATACAATTCAATTCTGAACTTATTTTTAGCGGGCTCCTTGATTATAAAGAAAATAATCTTCACACTAATTTTAAAATAAAATCAGAAGGAGAAACAGTTTATTTATCCAACCCAGATCTTCAAATTGTGGACTCTTTGGTAACTCCAGACATGGATGGCAATATTTCCATAGGTTACCAGGGAGATGGTTCTGGTGATCTAGTCCTTTTTGATCAGTCTACTCCAGGTAGTTCAAACAACGATACCGAAGGTTATTATGGGTATACTGATGCTCCTATTTTTTCTGAGCCACCAGGTTTTTATGAAAATGATTTTGTCCTTTTTATCGAGACTGAGACCGAAGATGCTACAATCTATTACACGCTTGATGGTTCAGTCCCTGATTATGCGTCCCAAGTATACAATGATCCAATAATCGTTAATTATGATCTGATAGTTAATTCATCAGTCACTGTAAATGATTATGACTCGAATTCTCCTTTTAATCCACAGTATAATGGAATTGTTATTCGTGCCTTGGCTAAGGCAGATGGATATATGAAGAGCGAGACGGAGAGTAATAGTTATATTTTTGATCCGGTTAACGGGTCCATCCCTGTTGTCTCGATTTCAATAGACCCCCATAATCTTTGGGACCCGGTTGAGGGTATCCACGTTCTTGGTAATGGTTATTGGCCTTGGTATCCTTATGCGGGAGCAAATTTTTGGGAGGACTGGGAAAAAGAGGCACACATAGAGTTTTTTGAGCCAGGAGGGACACAGGGTTTTGAACAGAGTCTTGGTATGAAAATTTTTGGCGGATGGTCTAGAGCAGAGCCCCAAAAGTCGTTTTCATTTTTTGCGCGAAGTGTCTACGGCAAGGGGCAGATCGATTATTCATTATTTCCTGATAGTGATATCGATGAATACGAAACATTTATACTAAGAGCCCATGGCCAAGACAATCTATTATTTCGGGATGGCTTTCATACTTCCATGGCTAGTCAAAATGGTGTAGCGGTTCAGGATTATAGGCCTGCAGTAGTATATCTTAATGGTGAGTTCTGGGGGATTCAGAATATTCGAGAAAAGGTCAATGAACACTTTATTGAATCAAACTACGGCATTGATTCTGATAATCTAGACATTATTCAGATTACACCGGCATCAACTATACCTGAATTAGTACATGGCTCTATCGAAGATTATCTAGATATTAGAGATTATGTTTTATCTAATGATATGTCGATTGATTCTGATTATGAATACGCATCTTCATTCTTTGATATACAAAACATTATAGACTATAATATTTCCCAGGTTTTCATTATGAACTGGGACTGGCCTGCTAACAATAATAAAATGTTCAAGTCTAAAACACCGGATGGAAAGTGGCGCCATATAATGTATGATACTGACTTTGGTTTTGCCCGTTGGGAGGGGCAGGACTGGATCATTGGCTATATAGGTTCATATAGTACTTATAATATGCTCAACCATGCAATCGGTGATGATGTCACTTTTAATAATCAGTCTTGGTCAAAAGAGATAGTTAGAAGTTTTTTAGATAATAATGATTTTAAGAATAAATTTATTAACACATACTGCGATAGACTAAATACTAATTATAAAACTGAAAATATCGTTGCGCTTGCAGATAGTATAAGCTCAATTATTGAGCCATATGTAAGTTTACATATTTCAAGGTGGTCTGTTTTCCCATCAGATGGTCACACGCCTGATAATATGGATCAGTACAATAATCATTTGAACCAATTATATTCATTTGCCAATTATCGTCCCATAAACGCAAGGCAAGAGATGGTGGAGGTCTTTAATTTAGAAGGATCATCAAATGAGATAACAATATTTTCAAATGATTTGGATCAGGGAACCGTTTGGGTCAATTCAATAAAAGCCAATCAACAGGGTTGGAGCGGAGAGTATTTTTCTGATATTCCTATTATGATTTGTGCCATTCCGATGCAAGGATATGAATTTTCTCATTGGATTGGTTTGGACTCTGAGTATGATAGCGTAGAAATTTATCTTGAAGAAAACACAACTGTAGTTGCTTATTTTACCGCTTCTAGTGGCCCCATACAGGGGTCTCTAGTGCTTAATGAGATTAACTATAATTCTAGTGATGATTTTGATACCGGTGACTGGGTAGAGATTTATAACAGTTCAGACCAAGATATTTTGATCGAAGGGTGGAAGTTTTTTGATGAAGAAGATGATCATGTCTTTGAGTTCCCTAGTGGTTTATCAATAGCTCCAAACGATTATATAGTTATCTGCCAGGATACCACTTTGTTTTCTTCATTGAATCCATCTGTAACTAATTATATTGGTGACACCGGGTTTGGTTTATCTGGAGGCGGTGAACTTATAAGGCTTTATAACCAAGAAAATATTTTGATAGATAGTTTGAGCTATGATGATTCAGTCCCGTGGCCGCTAGGGCCTGATGGTGGGGGCCTAACGCTAGAGCTTATCAATTCAGCTCTAGATAATTCTTTAGCGCAATCGTGGTCAGAATCTTTAGACCCTCTTGGAACACCTGGATATGAAAATTCTGTTTATGCGATATTAGGTGTTAATGATCAATATATAGGTTCAATACCAGAAGAATTTTCTATCCACCAAAATTATCCCAATCCATTTAATCCTATGACTCAAATAAAATACGAAATACCAAAAGAAATATTTGTAAGTATTGTGGTATACGATTTAAGCGGAAGATTAGTCAAGACTCTTGTTAAGGAAAATCAATCTGCTGGTTATTATAGTATAAACTGGGATGCTACCAACATTCAGGGGCTAAAGGTGTCCGCAGGAATGTATATATATAGGATTCAATCTGGAAATTTTTCAGAAACTAAAAAAATGATATTATTAAAATAAATAAATGTTTAAAATCAACTAAGATATGCGTATAAACTTAATTTGGGGGGATAAAATTATGATCCATGAAAAGGGTAGGGCCCGAATGATTGGTTGTTTTTTATATTTTTCAATGTCAATGTCTATAGCATACGCCTCTGATTCTATCCAGCTAGAGGATGGTACCTATGTGGATAAAATAAAGCTTGATACTGTTGAGGTGAAGAATGAGAATTCAGACATCATTTTATCTTTGGACAATGGTGATAAACTAAATTTTATTTCCAAAGGTGGTAGCTACCAGTATGAGGCTTTTCCAAATCAAGAAAATATTTTTCTGGAAATAAAAAATAGTAAGGCCTTTGAGATCAAAGATGGATCTGGAAATAAGGCTGGATCGTTTATTTTACACAAAACCCCAGGACTTTTTAAAAAACTAATAGCTATCTTAGTCGGAAGCGCTCTATTTATTTCAATTTTCCAAGCTTATTTGAAGGTAAATAAGGTATGGAAAAGAAGAAAAATACCTGAGGTTGCAGATAGTATATCTATTGTTGCGTCTTTAATGGGTTTTGCGGTCTTGTTTCCATTCCTGTTAAATAGTCTATTGATTTCTAATGATTATCCTGCAGCAGGAAAATCAACCATTGGGCTGTTCTTGGCTGCTCTTTTCTCTCTTATTAGTGTAGGCTATTTTTTAGAAAAAAATCAGGGGAAAGGGATTTTTAGGTTAATTATTGATGCACTAGTAGCAGAAAAGAGTGAGTCTACGGATCTTATAAGCTCGATGCTACGGCCGCATGGAGCCAAAAAAATTATTGATATATTAATTAAACTGGCTGCTATCGATGATGATATAGCCAAAGAGGAGATTGATTTAATCAATCAATTTGCTGATAAGTGGAATATAAATATACCTGAGATTAAAGAGGGTAAACCAGCGGAGGTAACCAATTTGGTGGAGTTGAAGGCATTGGTTCAATCATATCTTGATGAAAAACCTGATACAGAAGTTGCTGAAGGTTTAACAGATTTGATTAATATGATGGCCGAGGCGGACGATGAAATTACTGAAGAGGAGAG
>CAYFIF010000132.1:0-5678 GCA_964343085.1 uncultured bacterium
AATCCTGCTGAATATGATGAGGGGACAAGCACTTTTGATATTAATTGGCCCTGGGGCAATAAAACTAATAGCTTAACCTGGAGATGGTTAATTAGTCCTGAGCTTGTTTCAAGAACTTTTATTGCTAATAGTAGGTATAGATTTAATTTTGACATGAGTTTTTCAGATACTGGATCTTATAGTAGAATTAATGATGAAGATCAAAAGATAGAAACAGGCTCATGGCGTGATAGTTTTAGTTTTGATTTTTATGATATTATTAATGACTATACCTTTGAGACTGATCTTTCATGGCACGGAATTGATAATCATCAGTTCCAAGGAGGACTACAGATTAAAGATGTGAAGTTTGATCTGGGAATGGAGTTTCAATTTTCTAGCTTAGATACTGCCATATATGCAAAACCACTTGAGATGATGGATTCGACAAAGGAGGTTTCTATTTATTTGCAAGATAGGTGGTCAATAACTCCTCGTCTATCTTTTCAAATTGGTGCAAGAGTTACTGACTATTCATTGCATGATACATTATACTTCGATCCGCGATTTGGATTAAAATATATCCTCCGCCAGGATTTGTCTTTTAAAATATCTCTTGGTAGGTATCATCAGTTTTTAACCATTGTTAATCTTGAAGATGAGAGTTGGAATATTGTAGACCTTTGGCTTGGACTTCCTGAGGATAGACCAGCGACCTGGGCAGACCATCTTATACTTGGTTTAGAATACTTATCAGGGAATAGTTGGCTTTATCGAGCTGAAACATATTATAAGCACTTTGAAAACCTTATTACACTGCAACAGGGAGAATTAATAACAGAAACTGGGGATGGTGAGAATTTACGGGCAACACCATTTAATAATTTCTATGAAACCAAAGCTTTTGCCTATGGGCTAGAATTATTAATAAAAAAAACCGCAGGCAAAGTCAGAGGCTGGATTGGATACACCTATGCACAAACTAATAGGCATATCAAAAAACATGGATGGTATAAACCTAAATATGACCGGACTCATACTTTAAATGCTGTGGGAGACTTGAAGATAACTGAAAAAACACACTTCAGTATATCTCTGCAATCATCAAGCGGGCAGCCGTTTACTCCTCCTATAGGAGTCTATGATAATTGGTATGCTAGTCATAATGCATTTATGCCAGCATGGTACTATTCGCAGGGTTTCTTAGTAGGAGAAAAAAACTCAGCCAGAATGTCTTCTTATTTTCGATTGGATATTGGCCTTAAACAGAAAAAAACATTTTTAGGTTATAATTATGAGCGCTTTATTCAACTTGTAAATGTTACGAACCATGTTAATCCATTGACGCATCAATATCGTCGAAAGTTTGATAGAAGGACAGGCGAAACCCAAGGACTGCAGAGGGCAGATCTACCAATGTTTCCGTTTTTTCTAACGTTTGGTCTAAGGATAGAGTTTTAGATGAGAATAGTTAAATTTAATATAATATATTTAATCTTTTTTTCTTGTTCCATTATTCCACCTGATCTTGAGTGGGAGGATGTTAAGTCTGACCATGAGTCAGTGCTTAATATTTTAGGAATCTTATCAACAGATTCATTGGTTTCTAGCTTTGTGAAGGTGCATAAGTCCCTAAATGTTCAAGATAATATAGACTCGTTAGTTTTAGATACAACAAATGGTATTGATTTTTATCGCATATCTAAATTTGTTGTAGTTGATGCTGAGGTTATTGTACGGCAAGGTTCTAATGAGTATCATTTTGAGTATTCTGAAATTGAGATGGAAACTGGTGATACTGTTGGTTTGGGTGCATATTTTTATAATGGTGATGATTTAAACCCTCTTCCTGGCGAAGTATATTCCTTATCAGTGACTACACCCTCAGGAATGAATGCAAGCGGAGAAGTTACAATCCCTCCTAAGCCGCGTCTTCATAAAGAGGAACTTCCAGATACATTTAAAGTGAATGATATTATAGATATAAAGTGGGATGCACTCGATCTACATAATCAATTATTGAATATTGATAATTTTTTAAATTTTTTCTGGTTTTTATATAATGATTATGGATACTATTATAACTATGGAAATAATTCTGCGCCATGTGGTCTGCAGCAACAAGAATTTATTTATCCTGGTGATACAACGTGGATATTCAAAAAAGAATGGTGCGGTGATAGTGAATTTAATCAAGGCTCATGGGATGAGGATCTTCTCCTAATAAATCTTATGAGTATGGATCAGAATTACTATGATTTTTTTATAAAATATTCGCAGGAGGGCAGCGAATTTTCTAATCTTTACATTGGGTCTGGAGGCACAGGTCGCAATTTTGGAATAGAAGGGGGGATAGGTATTTTTGGTTCTGTAGGTATCGACAGGCACTTTATTCCGATACTGCCGTAGGTTTATGAAATTAGTTTCTTGGAATGTAAATGGTATCCGTGCAGCAGTTAAAAAAGGTTTTCTAGATTGGTTAGAGGATGAGAGCCCAGATATCTGCTGTATCCAAGAAACAAAGGCGCATGTAGATCAGTTAGGTTCAGAAATTTTAGAAGATCATGGTTATAAGGCTTTTTGGCACTCGGGCATAAGACGTGGTTATAGTGGTGTAGCAACTTTTTGTAAAGAAGAGCCTCTTTATGCCCAAGAAGGAATTGGAATTGAAAAATATGATTCTGAAGGTCGAGTTCTTATTACTGAGCATGAAAATTTTTTACTCTACAATATTTATTTTCCCAATGGGCAAAAGGATGAAATTAGACTCAAATACAAACTTGATTTTTATAGGGATCTATTGCCAATAATTAATGAGCAAGTGGAATCTGGGAACAATGTGATTGTAACTGGTGATTGGAATACCGCGCACAAACCTATTGATCTTGCGAGGCCAAAAGAAAATATAAAAACTTCAGGTTTTATGCCAATTGAGCGTGATTGGTTAGATCGTTATGTCAATGAGGGCTGGATCGATACTTTTCGTCTTTTCCATGATGATGGCGGCCGCTATTCATGGTGGACATATAGGTTTGGAGCGCGTGAAAGAAATGTAGGATGGAGGATTGATTATTTTTTTGTTAATGAGGCTCTCTCAGAGTTCTGTTTAGATGCGGATATACACCATACTGTTTTTGGTTCAGATCATTGTCCAGTCTCTTTAGATTTAGACTTTTAATTATTATTATATTTTTTCTATGGTTAGAACAGTAATGCGTGGGAGCCTATGTCTTTTTGTAAGTAGCATTGCGTTCGGGGATAGTTTGAGTATAGTCATGGATAGTACTGAGTTAAATCAAGTTTATTCATATGCCTCCCAAAATACCTTACTACCTAATTTGGGGAGATCTCCGAATACTGGATTTCTTTTGGGCATTTTTGTAAATAGACGATTTAAGTTTCCAAAAAAAATAGAACTGACACGCCCTTCAAATATTGGAATTTCAATAACTTATACTGAAAAAAAACAATTTATATTAAAAATCCGGAATCAAATATTTTCACCAGAGGAGAAATGGAGATGGGACGGAAAGATTGAAGGAAAACAATTTCCTGAAGTATTCTATGGTATTGGCAATAATACTACTGCAGAGGATACTTCAAACATATCTTGGAACAGATATGATTTAGATCAAAGATTACTAAAAATGTTTAGCAGAAATAATTTTTTAGGCGGACAAATTAAGTTTCAAAAACTAACTGATTTCAAACACATTGGTGGGATGTCTTATTATGACGTAAGGGGTTTTAGTAATAATAATAGTTTGATATATGGTGCTGGGCTTACTTATTTATTTGACACAAGAGACGATGTTTATACTTCTAAAGAAGGTGTTTTTTTAAAAATTGAAACTAATATCTATGATGGTGATTATTCATTTAAAACTTTCAACACAGATCTCAGAAAATTTATTAACAAGAATAATTTAGTTTTTGCCTGGCAAGGAAAAATCAACTTTTTATCAGGAGCTGCGCCTTTTTGGGAGCTACCTATGCTTGGTAGTGAAGAGATTATGCGTGGCTTTTATGAGGGTAGATATAGAGAAAATAATGCAGCAGCTAATCAGTTTGAGATCAGACACAAAGTGTTAGGTAGAATTGGATATGTTTTGTTTTTTGGTTTAGGCCAAGTCTCAAATAGTATTAAAGAATTCAGTTTATCTGAGATGCATATTAATTATGGTTTTGGTTTTAGATATCAGCTTAATAAAAATGATCCAACAAATATCAGGTTTGATATAGGTCTTTTTTCTGGTGGAGGTGGTCTTCTAATCAAATTTAGAGAAGCATTTTAGTTGATTAGTTAAATCATTAGTTCACTAGTTATTATATCTGCAAATTGGAATCCTTGATCAGTTAGGGTGAGCTGATTTTTTTTTAGTTTAAGACAGTTTGGCCATTTGATTGAGGTTTTTTTTAATTGGTGGTTAAAATTTTCCATAAGATTTTTTGGTAGATCTCCAAGGTACACGCCTGAATTCATTCTTAGACCAAAACCTATTTTTTCATTAAATAAATTATATTTTGTTAAAGTCTCTTCGAAGGAAACAGGGGATTTTTTTGATTCAATCCTGTTTATATATCCATCAAGGGATCTAATATTACTCCATCTTTTTAATCCATTGAAGCTATGTGCAGACGGACCAAAACCTAGATAAGGATCAATGTTCCAATAATGGAGGTTATGAATGCATTCTTTTTTTGACAAAGAAAAATTGGATATTTCATATGGCGTATAACCGGATTTTTTTAAAATAGTTCGAGTTTTTTTAAACCATTCAGCAGATTTATCCTCCGCTGGCATCCTAACCGATCTATTTTTTACTTTTCTAAAAAGTTCAGTCCCCTTTTCCAAGGTGAGTGTGTAGGCTGATATATGATCTGGACCTAGTTGTGTTATTGTATTTAGATCTTTGACCCAACCATTAAAATCTTGACCAGGTATTAAGTAAATTAAATCACAGTTAATATTTTCAAACCCAGCATTTTGGGCATTTTTTATTGTATCCAATGCTTGTTTTGAGGAATGCGATCTACCTAAAAATTTTAAGTGATTAGGATTCAGGGATTGAATTCCAATCGATAGTCTATTAATACCGAGGCTATTATATTCTTTTAATTTAGTAATCGAGACCTCTCCAGGATTTACCTCTATTGTGAATTCCTTTATATTTTTTATATCAAATTTTTTTTCTAGAGAATTAATAATTAATTCAACTGATTTAGTATTTAAAAGACTAGGTGTTCCGCCACCAATAAATATTGTATCAAACATCCAATTATCTGTATCACTGGCGCATATTTCAATTTCACGTTGTATTGCTGAGATAAATCGTGGAATTGTTTTTTCTTGATTAGTTATAGAGTAAAAGTCACAATAAATACATTTTATAGTGCAAAATGGGATATGTATATACAAACCAGCCGAATACATGGCTTAAATATAATAAGTGGAATTCGTCTGTATAATGTTTAATATAGCACTATAAAGTGATATTTATAGGTTAGTATCTGATTAATCAAAGAATGAGTAAAAATATTGGATTCATATTAATTTTTTAAAATATAGAGGCTTAGTAATTTTTCTAAGACTCTTTGAATTTGAATAAAATAGGATAACAGTACACTAAATCCATCTAGAAGAATGATAAGATTTTTCGGTCTTTTTATTTGCTGGAAGAAAAAACAATGAAAAAGAA
>CAYFIF010000133.1:0-5659 GCA_964343085.1 uncultured bacterium
GAAACACAAAATAATACTTTGGAATACAATAATGAAGTTGATTTTGAAGATTCAGTAAATAATACTGAATCAAAAATTGAGCCAGTGTTTGAAACGAAACCAAAAGAAATAAAAAAGGAATCTAAACGTGAAGCATATAGTAAAAATAAATACCCTAAGGCTAGGCGATTAATAAATAAGATGCATAAATCAAGTTATATAAAAGATGGCATTATTTTGAAAGAAATATTAGATAAACCTATTGCTCTACGTAATAAGAGATTAGGATGATTAAATCAAATTATTAAAAACTGTTTTTGTCTGTTGTTCCAATTTTTCTTTGGTATCGTTATTGTATATAACAAAATCAGCCAGTTGAATTTTATCTTTATCTGACCACTGTAGATTTACTCTTTGAAGGAATTGATCACGATCAATTTTCCCTCTTTCTAATACTCTTTCTGTTCTTAAACCAATTTTAGAACAAATTAAAATAACATAGTCCATATGAGTATCGGCTCCGGATTCATATATAAGAGCAGCGTCAATTACAAAAATATCATGTTTACCAGTATTTAAAATTTTTTCAAATTGCTTATCAATTTCTTGAAAAACATAGGGATGAATTATAGTATTTAATTTTAATTGATTATCCTCATCTTGAAAAGCAACACGCGACAATTTTTTTTTGTCAATTTTATTATTCGCGTTTATAACATCTGATCCAAATTCTGAAATTATTTCACTCTGTGCTGTTTCATTTTTGAGTAGAATATTTTTTGCTTGTTTATCCGCGTCAAAAATATAAGCTCCCCAGTTGGAAAAAAAATTACTAACTATACTTTTCCCGCTCCCAATACCTCCTGTTATCCCAACTTTAAGCATTATTTATCAATAGATTGGATGATAAGATTTGTGATTTTTGATATATCCCCAACACCGTTTATTTCTTTTAAAATTTGTTTTGAACGGTAGTATTCTAGCAAAGGTGCTGTTTGCTCCCAATAGATTTTTTGCCGATTTTTAACTGTTTTTGGATTATCATCGCTTCTACCGTCAACTTTACTACGCAAACTTAATCGATTAACTAATTCTTCCTCATCAGCTTTTAGATTTATTACTAAATTCAATTTTTGATTAAAATCAAAAAGTATTTTATCAAGTCCCTCAGCTTGAGGTATTGTACGAGGAAACCCATCCAATATATAACCATTCAAATATTCTTTTTTTGAAATATATATTTTTACTATGTTGAGCAATATATTATCGGGGACCAATTGCCCTTTATCTATAAATTTTGCTGATTTTAAACCAATTTCAGTTTTTTTATTTATTTCTTCTCTTAAAATTTCACCAGTTGAAAGATGAGATATGTTAAAATAAATGCTTAAGTTTTTTGCTTGGGTCCCTTTGCCTACTCCTGGAGGACCCATAATTAGGAACCTCATGTTTAAATTAAAATCCCTGCTATTGTAGCTGTTAACCAAGATGCCAAAGCTCCACCTATCATAGCTTTCAAAGCTAGTTTTGAAAGCTCTTTTTTTCTTTCTGGAGCGATTCCACCAATCCCACCTAATTGTATTCCTATAGAGCCAAAGTTAGCAAAGCCACAAAGGGCATAGCTGGCAATAATTGCGGTTCTATCACTAATTTGTTCGGTTAAAATAAGCTCTTTCAAATCATTATATGCTATCAATTCTGTAAATGCAATTTTTTTACCCATTAACATACCAAATGTTTTTGATTGATCCCACGGTACGCCCATTGCCCATGCTAATGGTTGAAAAAGTGTTCCTAATATTTGATCTAGAGACAAATTGATAAGACTAAGAAAATAATTTACCATTGCTATAATTGAAATGAATGCGATTAACATCGCAGCAACATTCCCAGCCAATTTTAATCCATCCGTAGCTCCATTCCCAAGAGCTTCCATTGCATTACTACTTAACTTTTCATTGTTTCTTTTTAATTCGTTCAGCATAATAGAGTTCTCAGTTTCAGGATAAATAATTTTTGCGATTACTAGCGCTGCCGGTGCAGACATTACGGATGCAGCAAGGAGATGCCCTGCAATTCCTGGGATATCAGAAAGCCAAGTAACATACATTGCAAGGACCCCACCTGCGACTGTTGCAAAACCGCCTACCATAATTACCATCAGTTCTGATTTTGTCATTTTAGAAATATATGGGCGGACTACTAAAGGTGCTTCAGTTTGTCCAACAAATATATTGGAAGCAACGCTAAGTGTTTCTGGGCCACTGGTTTTCATAGTTTTTTGCATAATTGCTGCTATCCATCTAATTATAAATTGGATTATTTTAAAATGATGAAGCACTGCCATTAGGCTAGAAAAAAATATAATTGTGGGTAAGGCTCTAAATGCAAAATTAATCATGGCATCATGATAACCAACATCAGGAACAAATGATTGGAATAAAAAGTTACTGCCTTCATTAGAAAAACTTATTAGTTTGGATATTGATTTATCAAGAAAACCAAATAAAGGTTTGCCAATTGGTGTTTTTAAAATTGAAATTGCAAAAAACAGTTGCAATGATAATCCCCAAACAATTAATCTAAAATCTATATGTTTTTTATTTTCAGATAAAGCATACGCAATCCCAAGCAAAGCAAAAATTCCAATTATCCCTGTCATTATTTTTTATTTGGGACCGTATAACAATTACGACATTTGGCTTCATATTTATCCAACTCTCCAATAACAATCTGATCTTGTTCTCCACTAATTCTTTGGGTGTATGATGCTGGATTTCCACAATCTACGCAAATGGCGCGTAATTTATCTAAATAATCAGCTTCACACATAATATAAGGCATAGATCCGAATGGTAGACCAAGATAGTCTGTATCAAGGCCAGCTACAATTACACGTTTACCACTATTTGCAAGTGATCGGCAAGTCTTGACTATGTTTTTATCAAAAAATTGAGCCTCATCAATTCCAATTACATCAATATTAATTGAGTTAGAAATTATTTCTTTTGTATTTTTTATAATTTTAGAATTCATCCGATTATTATTGTGACTTACTATCTGCTTTTCACTGTAGCGTGAATCAATTTTTGGTTTGAATATAACAGTAGACATTTTTGCTATTTGCGCTCTTTTTAATCTCCTTATTAGCTCTTCTGTTTTTCCACTAAACATACAGCCGCAAATCACTTCTATCCAGCCCGAATTAATTGGAGTTAAGACCATAAGATTAAATATTTAAAGATTTTATTTTTGATATTAAACAACTGATAGTGGATTCAATACTTTTTTTTTCATCTATAATAATGTCGGCATATTTTTTTGAAGGGTCAACAAATTGTTTGTGCATTGGGCGAACGGTATATAAATATTGCTTGGTTATTGAGTTTATAGAACGGCCTCTATTTTTAAGATCTCTATTAATTCTTCTAATCAATCTAATATCTGGTGGTATATCAAGAAATACTTTGATAGATAAAAGTTCCCTCAAGCCGGGATGGTGTAGAACCAAAATACCTTCTACTATAATAATTTTTTTTGAAGCACAGTTAATTGTTTTTTGATTTCTAATATGCTTTAAGAAGTTATAGTCAGGGACATCAATGCTTGAGCCGGTTTTTAATTTTTTTAAGTGCTTTACAAGAAGGTTAAAATCTAATGCATTTGGGTGATCAAAGTTTTTTTCGTTTCTTTTTTTAAAAGGTAAATGTTTTAAATCTTTATAATAAGAGTCTTGCTTGATAATTAATAAATCATTTTCATTACACTTTTTCTGAAGAGCTTTTGCTATTGTGGTTTTTCCAGATCCGGTTCCTCCAGCGATGCCGATAATTATATTTTTCATAGAAAAGATTTATCAAATGGTTCAGGTAACAAGATCAAAGAGGTTGATTGTTTGATAAGTTTTTTTTCGTTGCAAATAAAAATTGGAATTTCACCACATAAATCCCAGATTACTTGTCTGCATGCACCACATGGGAAGCATGCATTTTTTGATGAAACCGCAATCCCATCAAACTCAGAATAACCTTTTGCTATTGATCTATAAAGTGCGACTCGCTCTGCGCAGCAAGTGAGACCGTAGCTAGATGATTCAATATTGCACCCACCTATAATTTCACCAGATTTAGTTTTTACTGCTGAGCCTACTTTATAACCTGAAAATAATGCATGTGCTCTTTTGCGCATGGAAATTGCTTTTTCAATTAAATTGTTTTTCATATTATTTCAATCTTAAAATTTTTGAGGTATCTAAGCAGTGTAACGCCACCAATAAAACCCCCGATATGTGCAAACCAGGCTACACCTCCAGTTGTATTTACGCCTAATTCTATTAACCCCTGGCTTAATTGAAATAAAAACCAAAATCCAAGAACGATTTGAGCCGGTAAAGTCACTTTAGTAAAAATAATAAAAAAAAATAAGAAATTGTGTACTCTTGCATTTGGGAATTGTATCATATAGGCACCTAGAATTCCTGCGATTGCACCACTCGCCCCTATCATTGGGATTGTTGATGCTGGATTGATAATATACTGTCCTATTGCAGCAATAAAACCACAGCACAGGTAGAAAATCAAATATTTTATATGACCTAGAACACTTTCTACATTGTCTCCAAAAATTTTTAGAAACCAAAGGTTCCCAATTATATGAGCTAAATTCGCGTGCATAAACATTGAGGTGAATATAGTGAATATGTTGAAATTTGATGGAATAAAACCGAACTTAAAAAGTAGACTATTATACAAGTTTATATCACTCCCAGATATTATTGACTGCAATAAAAATAGAGCCGTATTTATAATTAATATTCCATAAGTTACATAGGGGACCAATATCTTAGGATTATCATCCTTGTATGGGAAAAACATTAATAAACTGAGAAAATAATTTGATGGGTGCTTTTATTCCCAACTCGATCTTTGACAGAAAAATTAATTTTGTGATTACCGTTTTTTAATGGTCTATCAATATAATAAGAAACCTCTTTTTTTATTGGCTGGTAAGCTAAATAAAGCGGTTGGTTATTTAATTTTAATTCAAATGATTGTTCTTCAGGTTCGATTCCAGATAACTTGTCATCTATAAAAATACGAATTTGTTTGATATCTTCATTTTTGTATCTCCCTCCTTCACTTGGATGCGAGTTCAAAACTAAAGGAGGTTCGAGATCCTGGATAACTGTTACAGCATCAAACTGATTTAATGACGATGTAAGTATTTGATTTTTTTTGTTGTTTTGTGTTTTAGAAAAAACCCATTCTCCTTCTTTATTATCATAAAAATAAATTCCAAGGTTTGAATGTTCTGCCAATTCAAAATCGTATTTAATACCAACGTTAAATTCACTATTTAATGCTAAATCAAATGGCTGGAGCTGGTATACAGGAGAAAGATGAAAGCCGTTTTTTACTTCAGGGTGGTTTTTTATTTTTTCAATCCAGATAAGATTTTTTTGATATAAAGTTTTGGGTAGGATTTGGACCGAGCATTTTTTATCAACAGATACGACTGCAATTTCTTTTTTTGGTTCAGCAACTTTACTATGGATGTGGAATCTCCTTTCTCTTGACAGCCCCTTATCAGATAATTCCACATCTATATATTTTGCTCCCTCAGCATTTTCATATGGTAATAGATTTGATAAAAAAACATTAGGCTGGATTTGATTCAAAGG
>CAYFIF010000134.1:0-5547 GCA_964343085.1 uncultured bacterium
ATGTTTCTTTTACCTATGTACATATTATTCCTCTATTTGATGTGTAAATCTGTTGACATTATGTGACATTTTGATGTTTTCTCGACTGAAAGCAGTGGAATCATAATCCAAAGGTCGGGGGTTCGATCCCCTCCTCCGCTACCAATGCTTTCTTGATGAGAAACCTCACTATTTTGTGGGGTTTTTTGTTATGCTTAATTTTTGGTTATATCGCACAAATACGCAATTTTTTGGTTTTATTTGGTTATTTAAAATTCTTGCTTGATTAAATAAGATAAGAAAGCCCAACACCAATCATTTTATTTATTGTTTTATAATATTCCTTTTTGTTATAAAATGAATGCTTAATACCATGATAAATAAAAACTTCCGCTCTAATGTTTTTATTAATATCATATTTCAGAGCATGGTTAAAACCAAAATCTGTTTTCAACCAGGAAGAATTGATTTTTTTACTATCTTTATGACTAATAAAACTATTTTTATATAGTTTATAATCACTATTTATTGGTAATCCTAAATAAATGCCAGAAAGAATATTTATTTTTGATCGATAGCTTATTACAGGATACAATAATGAAAATTTAAAATAATTAATCCTATATTTTTTTATTACTTCATATTCAATATTTTGATTAACCAAGCGGTTATCAAAGCCTCCAAGCAAAATAGAAAATTTTAATTTTATTTTTCCATAGGCTTCTTTGATTTTAAATGATCTTAAAGAAGCCTCAATCCCAATTGTTGGTCTATAAATACTTAACACATCACCAGTTATATTATTATTATTAAATACATCTGATGAATTAAAACCTGCAAAAATTGTTATTGGCGGTAATCTATTTACATAAGATTTAGCAGAAGTTTTAAATGAAAAAAGGAATAATAATAAAAACACCTTTAATAATTTTAGAATTTCAATTTTAACCATAATCTGCTTAGAAATTTTAGGTGGTAATTTGTTGATTCTTTACTTTAATAACATCATCTTTTGAGTATCAATAAAAACCTGGTCTCTGGAAAAATATTCTTTTACCTTAATTTTTAAAAAATATACTCCAGATGCCATTTTTGCACCCCCCAAGTTTTTACCATTCCATTCAGTATAATGCGTACCTGGAGGTTTTGAAATATTTTTTTCTAGATTAACAATCTTTCTTCCAACTATATCGAATACCTCGATCGTAACACGTGACCAATTTTTTAAATCATAAGAAATCGTTGTATTCGGATTAAATGGATTTGGGTAGTTATTATAGAGTCGATAAGAGTTGGGAAAATTAGATTTATAATCTGGATCATCTATCATTGTATGGAAACTATGCGATTTAACTGCGATCATTTCACCAGTATTTAGAACACCGTTAACATCCCAAATAAATTCTCCCTCATATAAATTAGATTCTACTAACAAATCTAAAAGATCTTTCTTACTTATTTTAGCATTGTTTTTATTTGAATTAACCGATATAGATAAAGTATCCATATCTCTAGAAATACTTGGCACCGGAAGTCCAATCTGTAACTCATAATAAATCACATTAGCAGTGTCTATGTTGTGGGTAAAATCCCATTCGAAAAGAATACTATCATCGGAGGTACTGTTTAAAAAAATCGTGCTATCATCTGGTGGTATAGATAGTACAACCTCAACAGAGTCTATGCTTGGGGTAAAAGAAAGACTCGGCCAGTATGAAGGGTATGGCGTATAGCCAGATGTATACATAGCCTCGTTGCTACAAAATATTACATGATCATCCTGATTCATTACTCCCAAAGCAAAAGAATAAATTCCAGACCCATCTATCCAATGATTCATATCCAAAGAAACAGATGATTCATGCTCAAGGGAGTATAAAGTATCTAAAGCAAGACCAAGGGCATGATCAATGATGCCAATATTTTTATTATCTTTTTTCTCGCTCCAGATTATTTGATTAAAATCGTAGACTATTATCCCACCAGTAAGGTTTTCAACATCTTTAACGAAAAGATTTAGATTAACATCCCAGCTATTATCAACCGATGATGGAACTTCAAAAAGAATAAAAGCAACATGCCCATCTTTAACCTCAAGTGTTCTTTGATTTGTAGGTAAAACTATATCATTTGCTGTCGTATCAACAGACCTGTCATTTAGCGGATAAATATCATTATCCACTGTAAAGGACCAAGTTCCACCACTTTCTCCATCCACATTAACAGACCAGGTATAGTTTCCTCCAGGCTGAAAAGCTTGAAAGCAAACGTTATGAGGATAATTAAATGTCTCAATTCTATTTACACCAGGGCCGTTAATCGTAACAGTTGCTGTCGTATTAGAATAATCCTTCTTGTATGGATAATTCCAAACAACACTATAATCTGGAATAACATCCACAGCTCTATTCCTTGGAATTGGGAAACTGGGATAAGGATAACGGTAGCCTGGTATCCAGTATACTGAATCACCATATTCGTATGCACCAATATCAGGTGCATCACCAACAAATCTACGATTTTGTCCTGGATAAGATGGCGGCCAATTGAACTGAAGATCCTGACCATCATTTATACCTTCAATCACTACCCCTGCATCAATCAGGCTAGATCCTTTTCTAGGACGAAAATCATAGTCCTGTGATCGATCTGTTGGGTGAGGATATCCATTTCTATAGGTACTGCTTGAATCATCTAAATACAAAGATAAATGCCAAGGATCCATAAGCTCTTTATGAACAGAAGCATTTTTCAAACCTAATCCATACCATATACCCTGATCAAAAAGATAAGATGGATACTCTGGATTACCGCTGCCATGCTCCGATTCAGGATATGGCCAGCAATCATCTAGTGGGCACCCGAAAGAACTCTCAACTATACAGTTTTTTATTTTGGTGTTAGCATTCCCAGGTGTATAATCAAGATATTCACCATGATTTAATTCACCTGGCTCAGCGTATTTACCAACAAAGAGGTCAATATCTAGTGTTCTATTATCGTATGATGTCACATGATAGACCTCATGGAAATCACCTTTTAGGCGCATGCCACGGTTATTTCCAATCGTCATAATATGATGAATATCTCCCCTTCTATTCCCAGCTCCAGTTTTACCACCATCAAAGCGAATGCCATTCGCTCCTGGTCCATTTATGATCCAGTTATAGCGGGTCATAGATCTTGGTGCGCCAAAAGCGCCACGATTGATGCCGCTACAATCACACGGGTCAATATAATCTTCTATGAGACAGTATTCCATGAGTGATGAGCCTCCCACTCCTCCTATTTTGCTATTTTTGAAAGTTACATATCTGCACACGTAACCTAACTCAGGACCTCCGCCACCAGGATTTGCCCACCAGTCCATATTATCAAATAGACAGTTTTCAACCTTACTGTGTATTCCTCTAATCTTTAAGGAGTAAACATATGGAATGTGGCTGAATTTACAATTTGTAAAATCTATGTTTCGAGTTCTAAGGCCACAGCAGAGTGACCCAAAGTCACGAAATGCTGGTAATGTTATATCATGTAAATACTCAAATTCACAGTCCTCAAACAATACATTCAAGCCCTCAATCTCAACGGCGCCTCCAAAAAATTTAAGATTCCTGAACTCTACATTTGCCATATACCTGATACTCATCATCTTATGCAAAACCCTTATTCTTACATTAGTAGAAGTTGGTAGAAACCTTTCATCGGGGTAGATGTAGAGCATCTCCTGATCAGGATCAAAGGCCCACTCTTCTAAGGTGTCTAAGAAATCAAGTCTTGCAAGACCATTTCCTCTATTAACATCCCAATTTTGTACATCAGCTTGCACGATATCAACCTCCCAGAATGTACCAGGAACCTGGTCGTTTGGTCCTCCATATGAAGGATCGGTAGGATTTTTAATATTTGGCGTGACTGATGGAATTTGGTACCTACCTCCAATCCACAATCCATAGACATCTCTGAAGGGCCTTTGAATTGATTCAGCAATTTTAGCAGAATCAAGAATCGCTCTGAAAATAATATTTCCGTTATGATTGTATGGCTCCCAATTAACATCTATTGAAATTGTTCCATCAATAATGACTTCCTCATTTGGATAAGGCTCAATCGTAACTGTGTTTGTTGGAGGTCCAGCATAATCATCTTCTAACTGTCCCCATACCAAGTTTTCATCATAATTAACTCCGTCCCTCATAATGAACTCAGTATATCTTCCTCCTCTTAATATGATATTATCCCATGGCTGAACCTCTTCAAGTGCATCTTCAATTGTGGGGAATGGACAAAACATAGTCCCATCAGGCACGGGACAATCATCAGAATAGTACCGATACCTTAGGGTTGGACCTATCATTTCCCCATGGTATCCGTTCCCACTTTTATCAAGAAGAAACTGATTATTTATATCCATAGGATAATAAGCAACCAAGCCAAATTCATATCCACTTAATTCGCTGTTCATCCTTCCTTGAATTTGCTGTTCGCTTCTGGAGTAGTTCCACATCCTAAGTTCGTCCATTCTACCAAAAAATTTGCCTGGCCCTTCCCTGAAACCACCTATGTATTTTACTGGTGTCGGATGTGGTGTCTTCCCTTCACACCCAAGAAAATTATTCACTTCCTCGCCATCTATGTACAAACGAAAGTTTGTTCCATCAAATGTAGTGGCAATATGATACCATCTGCCTTTTTCGGTAATTAAATCATCTACAATCTCAGAGCATTCACTTTCTCCATCTCCAAACCCATACTGAATTCCATAAGGAGATGCTCTGTATATAAACGGTGCTTGTTTGTATGGAACGCGCCTAGGAACAGAACCAGCAACTCGATTTGGGTTTCCATCATCAGTAGGGTCTAAATCTTCGTAAGGAACATATCCCATAAGAGACGCCCATTGAGTGTCATTTCTCTTCTTTTCTATGTATATCCTAACCTCTTGAGTAAAACTAGATCCCAGAACTGGACCATCATCACCCAAAATAACAGCATCTTTAGCTGGTTGATAATCTGGGTGAGCACTATGTGCATATTCAAGGGTATCATTAAAAGCATCAAAAAGTAAATAATCATCTTTTTGATATTCGCTCTGGGCTGCTTTTGATACATACAAATCTCTTGCAGGCAAATAGGAGTAGATCAAAAGTAATATATTTAAGAACCTAAGCATTATTTCAACAAACTTATTTTTTGGGTACTAGTAAAGCGCCCACTTTGAATTTTTAAAAAATAAATGCCTGTCGACAGGTGCTCTGCGTCCCAACTAATTCGGTGATATCCAATGTCAAAAATATCATTAACTATTTTTATTATCTCATTGCCTCTAACATCATATATTTTTAGAGTTACAAGTCCTTTTATGGGTATATAAAACTCTATCATTGTTTGTGAATTAAACGGATTCGGATATGGCGCGGACAAGCTAAAGTCGATAGGCAGATTGCCTAATTCCGTTGAAACATTTGCACAACTACTGGTATCCTGGAGTCCAACATAAGATTCAACGCAGTCAGGATACGGCGGGCAAAGCTGATTATTATAGACACCAAAGTCATCACCAAAGAG
>CAYFIF010000135.1:0-5492 GCA_964343085.1 uncultured bacterium
TATGATGAAACAAGGTTTAGGACCTCTCACACCTGAGGGGAAGGAAGAAGTTGTTGTCAAAGACGTCGCGGATATAGTTGCTGAAAATCTAATTTGATAGTGTTCTAGTGTTTTACTACAACTCTTCCAGTTTGTTTACCAACAAGGATTTTTTCTATTTCAGATGGTAGCTCCTTCAAATCAATTATTCTATACAATTTATTCAGATTAGGCAGCCTCCAATCATTTGCAAAATGATTCCATATTTCTGTTTTTTCTTTTATCGGTTTAGATGCTGAATCTATTCCTATCAATCTATTTCCTCTTAAAATAAACGGGAAAACAGATGTCTCAAAAATAGAACCACCAACATTACCACAGCATGCAATTGTGCCATTATATTTCATGCTGGCTAGTATTGCAGATAAGGTTTTACCACCTGAAACATCTATAGCTAAATCATAAAGGCCTTTGCTCATTGGGAGACGCGTTGATTTAATAAAATCATCTCGATCTAAAATATTTTTTGCGCCAAGATTTTTTAAAAATTCATACTTATCTTTTTTCCCGGTAATGGCAGTAATATTTGCACGGAGGCAAGATAACAGTTTTATAGCAATACATCCGACACCTCCAGTAGCGCCACTTACCAATACTGATTTACTAATGATTTTAGAATTTTCTTGCAAAGCTTTTACTGATAGACCAGCGGTCAGACCTGCTGTTCCTAATGCCATTGCTTTCTCAGTTGATAAGCCAGATGGCATTTTTACAATCCAAGATGATGGAACCCTTATATATTGTCCAAATCCGCCATCGGTATTCATCCCAAGGTCGTATCCGCTTACAATCACAGATAGCCCTTTTGGTAAATTGGTATCTGAAGATTTTTCGATTATACCAGCAGCGTCTATTCCCGGTGTATGTGGATATTGTCGAGTTACGCCTTTATTTCCAGTAGCAGATAGAGCATCTTTATAATTGAGAGATGAATATTCAACTTTGACTAGTATGTCACCTTCAGGTAGTTTATCAGTTGATTTTTGAATAATATTATTTTCAAATTTTCCATTACTATTTTCTGATGTGACTAGTGATCTAAAATTCATTGTTTTCTATTTATTTTTCCTATTCCAATAAGGTTTTCTTTTTTCAAAAAATGAGGCGAAACCATCGCGGCCTTCAGGATGTAACATACAATCAGAAAATAATTTGGCAGCTTGTTCAGGATTGACGATTTGATTTTCTGAAATGATTTTTTTAGTGACTGCAATTGCGTTCGGAGCACATTTTTTTACCTGTTCTTTTAAATTAATTATATGAGAATTTAATTCTTCATTATCTTTTGCAAGATAATCCGCCATACCCATTTCAAATGCCTCTTGTCCATTAAATGAATTACCTAAAAGCATCAATTTTCTTGCTTGAGAAAAACCCAAGCGGTTCAAAACATATGGTGCAATCTGTGCTGGTGTTAAACCGATCCTTGTTTCTGTGAGTGCGTAGCGAGCATCTGCCATAGTAATTAGGATATCTGTTGCGCAGGCAATTCCAAAAGCACCCGCTATTCCAGCTCCTTCGACTACAGAAACAGTAAATTGAGGTGCTTTACTAATTTGCTCAAAAACAGACCCAGCCTTGAGACTCATTTCAATTGCTAGCTCCTGAGCATTTTGTTCTGAAGAAGTTATTTTTTTTACAACTTCTAAATCTATTCCAGCGCAAAAAACACCTCCTTTTCCTCTGAAAAGAATTCCTCTAATTGATCTATCTTTATCTATGGCAGATAAAGTTGAGCTAATATCCATTAATAAACTATCAGATAAAGCATTACGTTTTTCTGGTCGATTAAACCAAATGGTTAACCAGTTATTTTCAAGTTCAAGAATACAATTTTTTGTTTTGGGCAGTTTTGTCATAGTTTTTTCTTATTATTTAATTTTGAAATCGCTAAATCAGTTTGCCTTTAATTTAAAAATTTTATTTGAGACATTTTTATTGTTTGATTTTGCAGTATTGTTTTAAGCATAAATATTTTTAACTAGACTATTTCATTTTTATTTCTTCCATTATTTCTATGGGAATGGGAATAGGATATTCAAGAAGTTGTTGAGCATATGCTTTACCCTGTGGATCAATATTCATACTTGCCATACCACCGCCACCAAGAGAATTTTTTAAAAGGAAATTAATTCCATTAATTCCAGGAACTCTCCATTTTAAAACAGGACCTTTTAAAACATGGCTAAAATATTTTGATATAGATTCAGGATTCAAAGCACTATCAATAAAAGGGAAATAATGAGCTTTTCTTGCAATCACGCCAATATTTGCGTGATCACCTTTATCGCCGCTACGTGCATATGCAAGGTTAATTAATTGAGTGGAAAATTTTGTTTCAAAAGTTTTATTTGGTGGAAGATTTGTTTTCTTCTTTGAAGATGTAAAACCACCATTTATTTTTATTTTTACTGGAATTCTCTTTTCATTGATTTCCATTTGTACCTTAATTTGACTCTTAGGATATAAAAAAGAAAATAGATGAATAGATGGCGATACTGAAGGGCGACCACCAAGGTAGTTTATAACGCCTGCTGCCATTCCTGTTGTGGCTTGAGCCATCTCTTTTGATAAGTAGGTTAATGCCTTTTTTTCTGGATGTCTAGCTACAAGCCTTAAAACAATTTCTCTGGGATTGATTTTTGATTGATTTGATCCATAAATCGAATCAGATCCAAGCAAATCATAAGAAGTCTTTGTAAAAGGGTCTAGTTTTTGCTCTTCAAGAATCCGTGAACATTTTTTTAGTATTGCCTTGGCAATAATTTTACCCTTTATTTTTGCATTATCACCTCCTATAACCAATGTTCCTGCTACATGGTATCCATTCATATAGGTTGCTGATACTTTATAATAGTTTGTTGGAGGCAAACCTTTTGCTCCTTTAACAATTACCTTATTAGATCCTATATCATCTATTGTTACTTTGGTAAAATCACAAACCACATCAGGTAATATATATTCAGCCGGGTTCCCAATTTCATATAGTAATTGTTCGGCTACTGTCCCAAATGTAACCATACCACCAGTACCTTTTGGTTTAGAAACAATAAAATCTCCATTTGAAAAAACATCAACAAAAGGGAACCCCATATCATCGAATTTTTTTACTTTTCTCCAATCAGTAAAATTTCCTCCTGTACACTGTGCTCCGCACTCAATAATATGTCCTGCCAAACTTCCACTTGAAAGAAGATCATAGTCTGATTCTTTCCACTTATATTCATACATTAAGGGGCCTAGAACAAGGGCACTATCAACACACCTGCCAGTTATTACAATATCTGCATTTTCCTCAAGAGCTTTTACAATTCCTGGTGCTCCAAGATATGAATTTATACTTAGACATTTATCAGGGATGGGATTGTTGCTTTCCATTTCAGTGATATTTTTTTTCTTTAGCATAGAGAGTTTAGATGTGAGATTATCACCACTTATAACAGCAATTTTTAATTTAATACCTAACTTTTTTGCTTGATCCTCTAAGTTTGCCTTACAGGCTTTTGGGTTTATTCCACCAGCATTTGAGATTATTTTTATATTTTTTTCTTTTATACTTACCAAAAGTGGTACAATTTGATCTAAAAAATCAGTAGCATACCCCATTTTAGGGTTTTTTATTTTTGCAGCTGCAAGAATAGACATGCTCACTTCTGCAAGAAAATCGAATACAAGATAATCGAGATTTCCTTTTTGCACAAGTTGCTTTGCAGCTGTTGAAGTATCACCCCAAAACCCAGATGCGCATCCAATTCTAATTTTTTTGTTATTATTCATATATTTTTACTTTTTATTTATATTCAAAGATTCGCCAAGTTGTCGCATTATTGTGGTTGCTGATTCAACACTTTTTACATTATGAACGCTTTTGCCAGCTGAGTAGTATTGTTTCTTTTTTTGAAGATTTTTTAGACCCTTCTTATCTGATAGATATTTTAATCTAATAAAGGAATTAAGATTTAATATTAATCGGGCATAGTGCTTAAATCTGCTCTTAAGCAATTTTTTCATAAACCAGGAATTATCTGCTTTGTAATTTTTTGATTTAATAACAGAAATAGGTACGCCAGTAAGTCTAGTGGTTGAAGCTATATCATTCTCTGAAGAATTTATGATGGCATCTTTATAATCTTTAGATGTGTTACACTCTGTGGTTGCAATAAAACGCGTACCCATTTGAACACCGTCATAACCTATATCCATTGCATTTAATAATTCGCTCTTATTTCCTATTCCACCAGCACAGATTAGAGGTAATTTTAAATCACATAGCTCGGAGTACATCTTCTCCATTGACTGAGGTCCAAGGTGCCCCCCTGCTCGGTCATTTACGCATATTAAACCATCTACTCCACAATCTTGACCCTTTTTTGCCCAGTCCAGATTAGTTACATCATGGTAAACATAACCGTCAGCTTGATGAACTCTTTCGCACACCCAATCTGGTTTACCAAGAGAAGTAACAAAAAAACGGATATCTTCTTCAATGGCAATATCAATCCACGCTGACATTCGATCAATATATTTTTTACTTCCTTTTTCAATAAGTGCATTAAAGCCTATTGGTTTATCAGTGAGCGATCGAATATATTTAATCCCTTCTCGTAAATTATATCCATGGACGAATGTAAGGCTTACGGGTTGCAGGATTGCAATTCCACCACCTTTTGATGCAGCTGCCACAAGTTCAGGATTGGAGCATGGATACATTGCGCCACATATGATAGGAAATTGAACTTTAGCATGTTTAGTAAAGCGATTTTCCATTTTTTTGTCTTTTTACTTAATCATGAAATATTTATTATTGTATAACCAGTTAATTTTTTATCTCTGTGTTGATTTTCAACTTTTAATTCAATCTTCAATAGTTTTTTGGAATCATTTTTTTGAATATCTGTTACACAGCCAGTGCATAAAAGAGCATCCCCAATATTTATCAGGGATGAAAATTTTACTCCATACTCCAAAATATTATTTTGGTCAATGCTGTTAGTTAATGTCCGACCTAGGTAGGCCATAATTAACATACCGTGAGCTATAACGTCATCAAGACCTACTTCTTTTGCATAATCAAAATCAATATGGATTGGGTTATGATCTCCAGATGCTTTAGCATAAAGAGCAAGCGAATTTCGAGAAATGGATTCTATCTCTACACTTGGTAATTTATCGCCCACTTTTGCGGTTTTATAGTTCCATTTATTCAAAATTTTACCTAACTACTATTGTAGATAATGATTCCGCAACTAACATACTTTTTTGATTAGTATATTTCGATTCAAATTCTAGAAATTGTAGGGCTCCATTTTTTTTATCAAACATATTAACAATCTGACCCTCCATTGTAATAATATCATCAGCAAAAATTGGTTCATGGTACTTATAAACTTGCCCAACGTGAAGTATTCTACCTAAATCAACGGAAAGGTCATTAAGATACTCATATGGATTAT
>CAYFIF010000136.1:0-5462 GCA_964343085.1 uncultured bacterium
TTCCCTATAATCAGACTTTGAATTTGATTCTATAGCAATCTTTGCTTCATCCCCGCTTAAGACTCTATCGTAGCAATTATCAATAACAGGCTTAAGAACTTTATAGAATTTCGGTGCCCAGTCTAGCGCACCTCTTTGTGCGGTTGTTGAACAATTGCTGTACATCCAATCCATTCCTTTCTCTGATATGAGAGGATATAGACTTTGTAAACCTTCCTCGATAGTTTCATTGTAAGCTTCTGAAGGCGAGTGCCCTCTTTCTCTAAGAACTTCATATTGTGCTAAAAATGCGCCTTGCAATAGACCCATAAGAACACAGCGCTCACCTGTAAGATCACTCTGAACTTCATTTTTAAATGTTGTTTCAAATAAGTGTCCCGAACCAATTGCAAAAGCTGTTGAGATACATCTTTCTCGTGCATTACCCGTACTATCCTGATGAATGGCAAAAGAAGCATTGATCCCTCTCCCTTCAAGAAAATGATTCCTTACAGTTAGGCCACTTCCTTTTGGCGCAACAAGTATTACATCAATATCTTCAGGGGGTACTATTTTTGTGTGTTCTTGAAAAACGACACCAAAACCATGAGAAAAATACAAAGCATCGCCCTTATCCAAATTCTGCTTAACGACCGGCCAAGCAGAAATTTGACCAGCATCAGATAATAAAAATTGAATAATAGATGCTCTTTTAGAGGCTTCGTCAATATCAAACAAATTATTCCCTGGAACCCAACCGTCTTCAATAGCTTTTTCCCAACTTGGGCCCTTTCGAAGCCCAAGAATGACTTCAAAACCTTGGTCTCGCATATTAAGTCCCTGACCACGACCTTGCGGACCATATCCCAATATTGCTGTAGTTTCATTTTTTAGGATCTTTTTACATTTTTCTATTGGATAATCTGACCTTTCAATTATTATCTCTTTATAACCGTTTATGTTCAATTCTTTCATATCTAATCCTCTCTGGCTTTAATTAGAATTAAAATGACTGCTGTAGTTGTTTTGTAGCCCAATCAGGATCTGACTTAACTAATTTTGGCTGATAGTCTTCATCATCTCCTTCAACCATAGCCATTTTCCCAGATCGCATTAACTCAATTATCTCATATTGATCTAGTTTATTTATCATTCCCTCTACTTTCTCTTCATCGCCTGATATTTCTAAAATTATAATATCATTATTTTTGTTTAGGATTCTGCAATCTCCAGATTCTGTTAAAGAATTAAGTAAATCATCCTTCTCTACGATACGGATTTTTATCAGAGCATACTCTCTAACATGGCAATTGATATCCGTCGCATCAACAACGTCATATACATCGATTAATTTTTTTAAATTATTTACTACAATTTTCTGTTTAGTCTTATCTGGCTCATTTAAAACAATTGTCATCCTTGTAATACCCTGTTTTTCTGTTCTACCAGCTACCAAACTGATAATATTAAAATTTCTTTTCCGTATCATGCTCGATACTCTGTTAAGTACTCCGGGTTCATCCTGAACAAATACAATTAATGTTTGTCTCATATTCTCCTCTACATTTCTGATTCTTTAAATTGACTATGCACTGGTCGACTAATCATTTCATTTAAATCAGCACCAGCTGGAACCATTGGATACACCATATCATGTTGTTCAACAACAAATTCAACCAACACAGGTCCAATGGTTTGAGAAGCCATTTTTACTGTTGAAGCTATCTCGCTTCTTTTGTTCACTCTATAGCCTTGTAGCCCGTAAGCTTCTGCAATTTTTAAATAATCTGGACTGCTTATTGGTGTTTCATTATAGCGTGAATCATAAAACAATTGTTGCCACTGTCTAACCATACCCAAATATCCATTATTAATTATGGCAATTTTAATGTTAGATTTTTCTTGCACAGCTGTCGCAAGCTCGGTAATAGTCATTTGTATACTTCCATCACCAACAATCACCCAAATATCTTTGTCTTTCCTAAAAAAACTGGCACCAATCGCTGCAGGGAGACTAAAACCCATTGTTCCAAGACCTCCGGATGTCAATAAAGTATTTGGCTCATCATGCTTATAATATTGAGCCTCTAGCATTTGGTGCTGTCCAACATCTGAAACGATAATGGCATCTCCATTAGTTTCATGCCAAAGATCATTTATTACTTGAGCACCATACAATACCTCAGTTTCAGTATTTATTATATCTCTTTGTTTTGATTCTTTTTGCCAGTTAGATATTGTCTTCAACCAGTCTTGATTCTTTTTCCCCTTCAATTTAGGTACCAGTTGCTTAAGTATAGTCCTCAGGTCACCGCAAACACCAAGATCAACTTTTACATTTTTATTTATCTCCGCCGGATCAATTTCAAAATGAATTTTTTTGGAATTACTTGAATATGTTTTTGTATTTCCTGTAACCCTATCATCAAACCGCATACCACAGGCAATCAATAAATCAGCTTCCTGAATAGCGTTGTTAACCGCGTATTCACCATGCATTCCCATCATACCCATATTTAGCGGATGGCTTGATGGTATAGCACCGGAGCCAAGTAAAGTCCAGCCAATAGGTATTTCACAGATTTCAGCTAAGTTAACAACTTCATTGGTAGCGCCAGATAATAAGATACCATGACCTGCGAGAATGACTGGCCTTTCGGAAGATGCTATCATATTAACAGCAAGTTCAATTTCATCTTTTGAAGCAGAAGTTTCGGTCTCTACTCCAGGGATCATAACAGGTTTTTTAGGGTAGCTAAATTCTATTGAACTAGATTGGATATCTTTTGGAATATCAATAAGAACCGGACCTGGTCTTCCAGAGCGAGCTACTGCAAATGCCTCTTTAATTGTTTCAGCTAAACGGTCAATTTCCATTACTAAATAGCTATGCTTAGATACTGGAATAACTGTACCAGCAATATCTGTTTCCTGAAATGCATCCGTCCCTATAGCGGGTCTTGGAACCTGTCCAGTAATACAAACAATAGGTACTGAATCCATCATCGCAGTCGCAATTCCTGTAACCATATTTGCTGCTCCAGGTCCAGATGTTGCCATAGCTACACCAACCTTACCACTAGCTCTAGCATAACCATCCGCCATATGGGTTGCTCCTTGCTCATGGCGTGTTAGAACATGGTGGACCTTATCACTATATTTACTTAGAGCATCATATGCAGGCAAAATTGCTCCACCAGGATATCCAAACACGACTTCAACGCCTTCTTTAATAAGACATTCCCACAAAATTTCTGCTCCGGTAAGTATTTTTTTACTCATATGAATTCCTATTTATTTTAATATAGCACCTGTATTAGCAGATGTTACCATTCTCGCATATCGGTTTAAGTAACCACTTAAAATTTTTGGTTTGAAGGGTTCTAATGACTCTTTGCGAGATTTGATTTCCTTTTCAGGTAGATCCACATTAATCGATCTTTCAGGTATATTTATAATTATGTTATCGCCATTTCTCAAAACAGCTATTGGGCCATCAGATGCTGCTTCAGGAGATATATGACCCACACATGCACCTCTAGTGCCTCCAGAAAACCTTCCATCAGTTATTAGTGCAACTTTATTACCTAATCCCATACCCATTATAGTGCTAGTCGGAGCAAGCATCTCAGGCATACCAGGGCCACCCTTTGGACCTTCATAACGTATCACAACAACATCTCCATCTTTAATTTGATTATTCTTTATTCCTAAAATTGCATCTTCCTGGGAATCATAAACTCTTGCTGGCCCTTTGTGAATTAACATCTTCTCATTCACAGCACCTGTTTTAACAATAGAGCCCTCAGGAGCTATGTTACCATATAAAATCGCAAGGCCTCCTTCTTTTGAAAAGGGTTTAGTTACAGTTCTAATAACTTTAGTATCTGAATTTTTTGCATTATAAATATTTTCACCCAAAGTTTTTCCAGTAACGGAGGGTCTGCTAAGATCTAGCAAACCTTCTCTTTTAGATAATTCTTTTAATATCGCTGAAATACCGCCCGCATTGTAAACATCCTCTATGTGAACATCAGGTGTGGCAGGACTAACCTTACAAATGTAAGGTGTTTTTTTACTTAAATCATTTATCTTTTCCAATTTAAAATCCAAGCCAGCCTCATTTGCAGCTGCCAGGGTGTGAAGAACAGTGTTTGTACTTCCTCCCATTGCCATGTCTAATACAAATGCATTTAATATTGAGTTTTCATTAACGATATCTCTTGGTTTCAAATCCGAACTAACAAGTTTCATTATCTCTTTACCTGCTTTTCTAACTAAGTCTAGACGCTTAGGATCAATTGCTAATATTGTTCCGTTTCCTGGAAGAGCGAGTCCTAGTGCTTCCATTAAACAATTCATTGAGTTAGCTGTAAACATCCCTGAACAAGAACCACAAGTCGGACAGCCATTTTTTTCTAAATCATATAGGTCTTTTTCATCAATCTTGCCAGCTTCGTGTTTTCCCACCCCTTCAAAAACCGAAATTAGATCAACTTTTTCACCCTTAGAATCTACTCCTGCTTTCATCGCTCCTCCTGAAACAAAAATTGTAGGAATGTTAACCCTTAAAGATCCCATCAACATGCCAGGAACTATTTTATCACAATTAGATATACATATAAGACCATCTAAACGATGTGATTCTGCGACAGTTTCAATACTATCTGCAATAATCTCTCTACTAGGTAATGAATACCTCATTCCGATATGCCCCATAGCAATTCCATCATCCACTCCAATAGTGTTAAACTCAAAAGGAACACCGCCTGATTCTCTGACAGCCGATTTTGCAATTGGACCAAAATCTTTTAGATGGACATGACCTGGAATGAGATCAATATAAGAATTAGCAATACCAATAAATGGTTTACTAAAATCATCATCGTTTTGGATTTGTCCAGTTGCCCTCAACAAACTTCGATGAGGTGCTCTATCAAAACCTTTTTTTACTTCGTTAGATCTCATTCTTTTTCTCTATTTTATACCAGAGATTAATTTCTAAACTATTTATTGCACTAGAAACAAAGACAATAAAAATGAACGAGAAATTTTAATTTGGTGAGATTCTCACCATTCTTACCGCTCATTTTTTAAACTGTTATCTAAGCAATAAGAACAGTGTCAATAATAATAAGTATGAAAATAATATTAATCAACATTGTACCAGACCCATATATATAGCTAAGTAGGTCAACTTTATTTATGTTTATGGCTAAATTCCGATTATGGATTGACTTTTTTGTTTTAATATTACTCATACTTTCACATTATCTACTTTTACTAGTAAATAACGAAGGGGATTTTATACAATTAAAGCCTAATGTCAAATGATAAAATTATTTTAAGCCATAAAATCTTGACTTTTAATCTATTTAATTAATATAATTGCTGCTGCAATTCGTTTATTGAAAATTCAGCATGGGATTTTATCCAGAAAGGTGTAGGGAACAGGCCCATTGACACCTTAGCAACCAAAATAG
>CAYFIF010000137.1:0-5430 GCA_964343085.1 uncultured bacterium
CTTTTTTGCTCAAATCTGAAATGATTGATATTCCACCACTCATATCACCATAAAGCGTGCAATACCCTAATGCTAATTCTGTTTTGTTACCCGTAGAAAGAACCATCCATTTAAATTTATTAGATAATGCCATAAGTAAATTCCCTCTTATTCTAGCTTGGATATTTTCTTCTGTAGTATCTTGGTCTAATTGATGAAAAAAATCGTAAAGTGTTTTATCATAAATATCAACAACTCTATTAATAGGAATAACTCTGTAGTCAATTTTTAAATTTCTTGCTAATTCTTCCGCATCATTTAAACTATGATCGCTAGAAAATTTAGATGGCATAGATATTCCATGAACTTTATCAGAACCTAAAGCTTCAACTGCAATAGAACACACTAATGCACTATCGATACCTCCAGAAAGACCAACCACCGCTTCGCTATGATTAGTTTTGTAAAAATAATCTTTTAATCCTAATACTAATCCATTATATATCTTTTCTTCATTAGCTGGAGAATCAATTTTTACGGAATTTTTTGAATTTATATCAACAATAATACTATCTTCGCAAAAGGATTTTAAATAGGCAATAGTTGTACCATGGCCATCTACAACTAACGACTCTCCATCATATATTAATTGATCCTGGGCTCCTACCATATTACAATAAACAAATGGCAAGCCTGTAATTTTCACTTTATCTTTAATAACATTTACTCTATCATTGGATTTGCCTTTACTAAATGGTGAAGCTGATATATTAACAATGATTTCTGCTCCCATATTTTTTTGGGTTTCACTGACTTTACAATCATAATTTTCATCCCACAAATCCTCACATATTTGAACACCAATTCTAATGATTTTTCCATTAATAGAGAAATCCCAAACATCAGGATTAGCTCCACTACTAAAATACCTAGACTCATCAAAAACATCGTATGTAGGTAAAAGAATTTTATCAATATATTTTTTAATTTTTCCATTGGAACAAATAGCTGCCGAATTGTATAAACTATGTTTTTCTTTTCTAACACATCCAAATATTATTGGATTTGATGATGAATCAGCTATTTCTTTTGTTATCTTTAAGCTCATCTGTATGAAATTTTTATTCCATAAAAGATCCTGAGGTGGGTAACCAGTAGTTATCATTTCTGGAAAAACAACAATATCAGCTCCGCTCTTAATACTATGATTATAATATCTTAGAATTTTTTTCTTATTATACTGAAAATCACCTAGAGTGGGATTTATCTGGCATAATGCAATTTTCATTTTTTTAACATACCCGAAAAATAATGATATTTAGCTATCGACCTATCTCAAGGCTCTAGCCTTGCCATTGTCCTAGGAAATGGAATAGTCTCTCGAATATGCTTAGTGCCGCAAATCCACGCGACTGTTCTCTCAAGCCCTAAACCAAATCCTGAATGAGGAAACGATCCATATTTCCTTAAATCAAGATACCAATTAAAAGGTTTTAAAGGTAAATCATGGTGTCTAATTCTATCTAATAATAAATCAATATTATCTTCTCTTTGGCCGCCACCTACGATCTCGCCATAACCCTCAGGAGCTATCATATCAACCCCTAATGCCAGTTTTTTGTTGTTTTCATCCAGCTTCATATAGAATGGCTTTATATTAGATGGCCAACGATGTACCATTATTGGTTTATCATTATTTTCAGATAAAAGAGTCTCATCCGCAGAACCAAAATCTGAACCATATTTAAAATTCGAGCCATTTTTAATTAACAAATCAGCTGCTTCATCATAAGTCATACGTGGAAAAGGTGGTTTAATTTTGGCTAGTTTATCAGTATCTCTTTCCAATATATCTAACTCGTTTTTACACTCTCTAAGGATAGAATCAACAATGTAAAAAACTAGATTTTCTGCCCAGTCCATGTTTTCATCAAGATCGCAATAAGCAATCTCAGGCTCCACCATCCAAAATTCTGTCAAATGTTTCCGGGTTTTAGATTTTTCAGCTCTAAAAACTGGACCAAAGCAATATGTTTTCCCAAAAGCAGCTGCGCCTGCCTCTTGATATAATTGACCACTTTGAGTTAAATAGGCTGATCTTTCAAAATAATCAACTTCAAATAATGTTGTAGTTCCTTCAACTGCGTTTGCAGTAAAAATTGGAGAATCAATAAGAATGAACCCATTATTATCAAAAAAATCTCTAATTGATTTGACTACTTGATGTCTTATTTTCATTATCGAATTTTGTCTTCTAGATCTAAGCCATAAATGTCGATTTGTCATTAAAAAGTCTGTTCCATGCTCTTTTGGTGATATTGGGTAATCTTCAATAACTTTATTAATTACTTTAATTTCAGTAATTCCTATTTCATATCCGCCAATTGAACGCGGTTCCTTTTTAACTTTTCCAGTAATTGATACAGCATCCTCTTGATTTAATTCACCTTCCAGAGAAAAAGCTTCTTTTGACGCTTCTCCATCAACTACAACACATTGTGCAAGACCAGTACCATCTCGAAAAATCAAGAACCAAATTTTACCTATATTTCTTGTATTATAAACCCATCCATAAAGTTTTACTACTTTTCCTTCGTGTTCACATAATTTAGAAATTGTTACTTTTTTATTTTTCATTTTTACCTTTACCATGTTGTCATAATATCATTGATTAAATCTTCTGAAATCTTTTTTACCGCTACTTTTGAAGAAAACTCTCTGGGTTCGCCAAATTCATCGTCATCATCTCCATCTATTTTTCCATCATTATCGTTGTCAATACCATCATTGCTTATATCACCACCTATTCCATAAGCGCCAAATCCGGAGTAGATACTATTTATAATGACCTTATCTTTTACCACATCATACCACTCTAAATGAACAGATATTTGATAACGATATTCAGATACTGCTTCAGACTTATTAAAAGTATAGGGCCCTTCATCAACTTTTTTTATTGTTCCTCGAATTATAGAATGAGCATCTGATTCATCAACTAAATTTAATACGCCTTGTTCATTAAAAGCCTTTAAAAGAGCATCTGTAATAGCTTCAGATAATCCAAATTCTGCAGTTTCATTCATAATTAAAGGAATGGCTACATTTTTTATATGTGATGGAATTGAACCAGCCATTGAATAAAACCCGCAACCAAAAAAAATGGATAAAAAAGATAAAATGTATAATTTCAAACTAATTGGTTTTTTTGAACTTTGGTTCAATATTGTACTCTTCTATCTTACGATATAAAGTTCTCTCACTCATTCCTAATTTTTTTGCTGTTTTTCTTCTATTGTTATTAAAGTACCTTAATGATCTTTTAATAGCTTCTTCTTCAAGCGCAGGCAAAGTGAAATCACCAATTGCATCATCCCTGATCAAAAAATGTCCATCTTCAGTAATTTCCATAGATTTTTTTCTAAAATGCAGATCTTCACTTTTATAATCATCTAACATATTTAAGTTGGTATTATCATTTTTTGAAATTGATTTAGTGACTAATAGTTTTTGGATTATTTCAGTATCTTGTTTGAGAAGAAATAACTGCCTTAGAATTAAATCTATTTCAGCCTTATCTGTTGTCTGGTTTACTAACATCGGTAAGGCAGGATTTGGCTCTAAATCCGGTGAAATTTGAACTAATTCTTTTTCAACCATTTCTTTATTTATTCTCTCTCCCTTCTCAATAACCAAAATTTTTTCCACAAAATTTTTCAATTCTCTAATATTCCCAGGCCAATTATACTTTTTCATTATCTTTATAGCCTCTGGCATAAAACCTTTATAGATTAAATCATTAGATCTCGTAAACTCCAATGAAAATCTTTCAACTAATAATGATAGATCTTCTATCCGCTCTTTTAATGTTGGTATACGTATTGAAACTGTTTTTAATCTGAAAAATAAATCATTTCTAAACTTCCCTTTACTTACTAATGTTTCCAAATTTTTGTTAGTTGCTGCAATTATTCTAACATCTGTATAGCGAGTCTTAGCCTCACCAACACGCATAAACTCACCGCTTTCTAATACTCTTAGTAATTTAACTTGAGTTTCAAGGGGCATTTCTCCAACCTCATCAAGAAAAATTGTGCCTTTATTAGCTTCCTCAAAATAACCTTTCCTATCTTCACCAGCTCCAGTAAAGGAACCTTTTTTATGACCAAATAATTCACTTTCAATAATACCTTCAGGTATTGCTCCACAATTGACAATGATAAGTTCCTTATTGCTTCTATTACTAGCAAAATGTACTGCCTTTGCAATCAGCTCTTTACCAACACCTGATTTTCCAGAAATCATTACTGAGATATCTACCGGAGCAACTTGAGCAACCATTTCTAATACATTTTTAATTTTTTCAGTATTCCCAATAATTCCTAATTTTTTTTGAATTCTATTTGGATCAATATTCATTATTAAACCTCTAATGATTTCTGAATTTTTTCAATTTCATCTCTTACTTTTGCCGCATTTTCAAAATCAAGACCATCAGCATATTCCATCATTTTTTTATGAAGTTCTAATACAATCATTTCACTATTTTGTTCTGAAATATCATATTTAATGAAATCATCGATCTTAAAGTTTTCTTTTTCATCAACTACAGAATCCGCAACCGATGTGGAAGTCAAAATTTCCTCTACTGATTTTCTGATTGTTTTCGGTTTTAAACCTAGTTTTTCATTATGCTCAATTTGCATAGTTCTTCTTCGATTTGTTTCATCAATTAAGTTCTTCATTGCCTTTGTAATTTTATCTCCATACAATATTACTAAGCCTGAGACATTTCTAGCCGCCCTACCTGCTACCTGAAGCAGAGAACTTTCGGATCTGAGAAAACCTTCTTTATCAGCATCAATAACCGCAACCAGACTTACCTCAGGTAAATCAAGCCCTTCTCTTAATAAATTAATTCCAATAAGAACGTCAAAACTACCTATCCTTAAATCTCGTAAAATTTTAACTCTCTCCACAGTATCAATATCAGAATGGAGATATCTAACTTTAATATTTAGACCACTTAAATAGTCTGTCAAATCTTCAGCCATTCGTTTTGTTAAAGTAGTAACGAGGACTCTTTCATTACGCTTGGCACGAACCCTTATATGCCCAACTAAATCATCAATCTGACCCTTACTTTTTCTAACTATGACCTCAGGATCTAATAATCCAGTTGGCCTCAATAATTGTTCAACAATAATACCGTTACTTAATTTCAATTCTCTTTCAGACGGAGTCGCTGACATAAAAACTATTTGTTTTTGACAATCTAAATATTCATCATATTTTAAAGGCCTATTATCCAATGCACTTGGTAAACGAAAACCATGCTCAACTAAATTCTCTTTTCTGGATCTATCTCCATTATACATAGCCTGTATCTGCGGTAATGTAACATGGCTTTCATCAAGGATTGTCAAAAAGTTTTGCGGGAAAAAATCAATT
>CAYFIF010000138.1:0-5395 GCA_964343085.1 uncultured bacterium
AATCAACAAATCAAACTCATCAATAATAATAAAAATATTTTAAGGATTGCAGGTTTAATAGAAAGTAAAACTTCATCAGAGATGGAAAAAATTTATGAAAAGCTTGATTCTCTGGCATATACGTTCCCCCCATATCTTTCACTCAATTATACGGGCACAACCGTTGTTGCACTTAATACAAACAAACACATTGTTAAATCACTGATAAATAGCCTGGGGATTGCTCTTCTTCTTATCAGTATTGTAATGGCATTACTATTCCGAGCAAAATCAATTTTATTTGTTAGCCTTTTGACAAATCTTATTCCAATTTTTATTGTTCTTGGAATATTAGCTTGGCTTAATATATCAATCAGGCCTCCAACTGCTATGACCTTTTCCGTTGCTCTCGGAATAGCCGTTGATGACAGTCTACATTTTTTGCTTCGCTATAGAAAAGAACTTCGAAATGGTTTAAGCCGTCTAGAGGCGATAAAATCTACCATAATGAATACAGGTTCTGCACTTTTAATCACCACTTCAGTATTGGTGGCTGGATTCTCTATTTTATTATTTTCGGCTTTTTTGCCGACCTATCAGTTCGGTCTATTATCAGCTGGAATGATCGGGACAGCCTTAATATGCGATCTTACATTTTTACCTGCTCTTTGTTTAGTTTTACCAAATCCAAATAAGGAATAAATTTTTTGATAGTTGTTTAACTAGTGAATTACTCCTCTAAATGAAAAATATAATAATAATAATTTTTTTCAATTATGGTATTCATAGCCAAAATCTATATACCAAGGGGATGCTCACTGTGAATGCCTTAACTAGTAACGATGTCCCAAATGCTTGGGCATCTTATGAATCGCATCTATCATATATTCCAACTTTATCTATAAAAAAAGATTTATCGGGATCGGGTTTCATAGATGGCGAATTGGCCTATTACTTAAAAAGAGATTATGCAGGAGACTCCCTGTATAATAATATTGAAAAACCCCATCGGTTTTGGGCAAGGTATTCAAATGAAAAATTAGAAGCTCGGCTTGGTCTTCAAAAAATCATCTTCGGCACAACACAAATACTTCGCCCCCTTTCATGGTTCGATACATTCGACATAAAAGACCCAGCCGGGCAAACTGATGGAGTGGAGGCATTTAGAATTAAGTGGTTCCCGTCAAATAATATTTCAATATGGTCTTGGTTTACAAATAACGATTTAGACACTTTGTCTTTCGGAGGAAGAGCTGAGGTTTCTTCATCTATCGGTGAAATTGGTTTAACTTTTCACATTGACCCTACAAATTCAAAACAGACTATTAGACAAATAGGCATTCCCATTGACGCATCTCACTCTAGACTAGGTTTAGATTACAGATTTGATGGGTTTATTGGCTTTTGGAATGAGAGCGTCCTAATTAAATCAGAAAAAACAGAAATTATTTTATCGACAATAGGAGCTGACTATACTATACCAGTAGCTAATGGTATTTTGGTAACAGCTGAAACGATGTATATTTCAAATAAATATGAAACTCAAAGTATAAATCAAAACTATTCTGCAATCATAGCTAGCTTGCCTATTGGGATCATTCATATGGCAATGTATATATCTCAATTTGATTGGACAGAAGATAAAAAATATCATTATTTGCGTTGGAGTAGTACCTTTGACAGCTATAGTTTAAATATGATATTTTCACTGAATCCAAAAAGAGATCAATATAATATACCAGAGAATTCTATCCCAAATTCGCTATCTGGATTTGGTGCAGGTATACAATTTATGCTCATCTATAATCACTAAAGGAACACTATGAAAAACAATACTGTAATCTCAATCCAAAATTTGGTGAAACGCTTTCCAGTAGGTGGGGATTTTTTTACTGCTTTGAAAAATGTCGACCTTGATCTTCATAAAGGAGAGTTTACAGGTTTTGTTGGTCCATCGGGCTCAGGAAAAACAACTTTATTAAACATTATAGGTGGTTTAGATGCTGCAACTGAAGGAACCGTACGCGTTTTAGAACAATCATTAGATAATACAACCCACAATGAACGCGCCAAATTACGCCGAAAATATATGGGGTTTATTTTCCAAAGTTATAATCTGCTACCAGTGTACACAGTTTTTGAAAATGTAGAGCTACCACTAATATTAAATAAGATAGATAAGGACGAAAGAATAAAAAAAGTTAATCAAGCTATAGAATGGGTAGGCCTAACCAGCAAACGCGATTCAAAACCTAATATGTTAAGCGGTGGGGAGTGCCAGAGGACGGCTATAGCCAGGGCACTTGTGCATGAGCCCGTGCTTGTTATGGCCGATGAGCCTACAGCTAACTTGGATGCAGAAAACTCTCATAATATAATGAAAATACTAACAAAACTGAATGAAGAACTCGATACATCTTTTGTGTTTGCTACTCATGATGAAAAAATCATGGGTTATTTAAAACGAATTATTCGTTTAGAAGATGGCAATATTGTAAAAGACAAAAAAATGAAAAAAGAAAATGCTTAATGTTATTTAAAATAGCATTTAAAAATTTATTAGGGGCAAAACTCAGAACTTTTTTAAATGTTTTTGTCACTTCAATTTCTTTTTTTATGATCATTTTTGTTTCTGGGCTTTATGATGGGATGCGTCAACACGCAAAACAAGTTACCATTGATACTGAAATTGCCGGTGGAGCCTATTGGCACCCCATGTATGATCCAATGGACCCTCTTTTATTTGAAGATGCACATTCAACTTTACCTCCAGAAATTGATGGTCTAGTCCAAGAAAAAAAGGCCGTGCCTGTTTTAGTAAGCCAAGCAGCCATCTACCCTTATGGTCGAATTATGCCTGTTATAATGAAAGGAATCGATCCAAATCAAAATATTATAAATATGCCTACGGAGGTTTTAGAAAAAAACAAAAATACTGACATCCCTGTTTTAATAGGAAAAGAGATGGCAAGTAAAACAAAGCTAGAAATAGGTGATTCTTTTACTATACGTTGGCTCGATGCTGATGGTACATATGATGCTGATGAAGGTACTGTAGTTCATATTATGGATACTGAAAATTTTAAAATTGATATCGGACAGATCTGGGTTCCCATTAAAAAAGCACAAGAAATGCTGGAAATGAAAAATGAGGTGACATATGTTTCCTATGCAAAAGAAGAAACAGAAGTAAATGATCCGGGAACCTGGGTTCATAGAGATGTAGACTATCTGATTCAGGATATTGAGGCAGCGATTGAAGCAGACAAGCCCGGTAATCAAATTATGTTTACAATCCTCTTGTGCTTAGCTGCTATTGGTATATTTAATGCTCAGGTTTTATCAATTTTTCGACGTGGAAAAGAGATTGGTACATTGATGGCTCTTGGTATGACACGCTCAAAGGTTGTTGCTCTTTTTACAATGGAAGGCGGTATTAATGCTGTCTTAGCTTCAGCTTTAACAGTATTCCCTTTTGGCATAATTCTTTGGTGGACGGCAGAATATGGTATTCCCATGCCAATAGATTATACAGAAATGGGATATATGATTGCAACGCGACTTATACCCGTTTATTCTATGGGTTTAATCGTAACCACTACAATATTGGTGTTTGTAATTGTAATTACTGTCAGCTATCTCCCTTCAAGAAAAATTTCCAAAATGAAACCTACGGATGCTTTAAGAGGGAAAATTGTATCATGATAAATTTCCTTATTAAGGGCCTCTTTCGAGATCGATCACGGAGTCTATTCCCTGTTATAATTATTACTATCACTGTTGCTGTTGTCATCTTCGCTATTGGTTTCATGAAAGGTGCGATGAATGATTTATTCTTAAATACTGCTGTCATTATTTCAGGACATGAAAAAGTAGTAACGCGAGCTTATGAAGAAGAAAGCCAGATGCTTCCAAATGATCTTGCTCTGTTAGATGTCGATCAGTTAATAATAAATCTAGATAAAAAATATCCAGATTATTTTTGGAGCCCAAGAATAACATTTGGAGGTCTATTAGACATACCTGATAAGAATGGTGAAACAAGAGATCAGGGTCCCGTTTTTGCCATAGGGATTGATTTATTAGGTGATGACTCACGTATGAGTGAGATTTGGGAACTTGATAAAAATATGGTCAAGGGAAGACTACCTCAGAATTTTGACGAGGCCTTAATAAGCCAAAAACTAGCAAACAAACTGAATGTTTCCATTGGTGACACAGCAACCTACATCGGAACCACAATGTATAATGCATTTACAACATATAATTTCCCCATAGTGGGGACATTTGATCTTCACAAGGGGCAAGCAGATAACCAAATGATGCTCGTAGATATTTCAGGTGCTAGAAAAGCTCTGGACATGGAAAACGCAGCATCAGAAATATTTGGCTTCACTCATTCTTTGTTCTACGATGATGATGATGCTGTTGATCTCCGAACAAATTATAATGAAGTTTATTCTAATCCATCTGATATTTTCAGTCCTATTATGATGGCATTACGTGATTCTAGCCAACAAATGGGCAGTATGGTCGACATAGTTGACGCGTTTTTAGCAATAATTGGAGGGGTCTTTTTGGTTATAGTTATGGTAGTTCTTTGGAACATGGGGCTTATGAATGGCCTCAGAAGATACGGTGAAATTGGTCTTCGCCTTGCGATGGGAGAATCAAAAGGAGATGTCTACCGATCAATGATTATTGAGGCAATAGTAATTGGATTAACCGGAACAGTTATTGGTACTGGAATTGGTCTAGCGCTTACATACTATGTTCAAGAAAATGGGATAGATTATTCAGAGGTCATATCTACAATGTCAACAACATCCATGGTAATGCCAAACATATTTTACGCTCAGGTTACCCCAGATTTATATTATATTGGTTTTATTCCTGGAGTTATTGCTACTCTACTAGGGACCATGTTAGCAGGGCTGGCCATATATAAACGAGAAATGTCACAATTATTTAAGGAACTTGAAGCATAATGAAAAAATTTGTTTACATCGTATTATTATCTCTGATAACTGGTCAACATGAAGATGTAACTGTTGATTCAATTATCAGAAAAATGGATCAAAATCTAAACGCAAAGAGTAGAGTTTTGACAAGTAAAATGGTAGTAAAAGGAAGACGCTCTAGCCGTACTATTGAATCAAAAAATTGGGTCATAGGCACAGAAAAAGCTTTTACCGAATATCTTTCACCTGCAAGAGAAGCTGGTACTAAAATGCTGAAAATAGGTGATAAGCTCTGGACCTATTCACCCCAGACAGACAGAGTAATACAAATATCAGGACATATGCTACGTCAATCAGTTATGGGATCAGATATGTCTTACAATGATATGATGGAAGATCGCACTATGGAAGAAATTTATAAAGCAAGTATCTCTGGATCTGAAAAAATAAATAAT
>CAYFIF010000139.1:0-5233 GCA_964343085.1 uncultured bacterium
AATAAGATCGATTGAATATTTACGGCTTGCGGATTGGACTGTGTATTATCAACAGTTAATACAATAGGATTACTGTCAGTAATATTATTACTAGTATCATATGATCTCACTATGATCTTGAAAATGCCGTCCTCTAAATCTATAGTGCTCCAATGAAATGAGTATGGCTCAGAATCATCTTGAAGCCCGCTTGGTTCTCCGTTGACCCACAGTTCTACTCTATTTATTCCTCTATTATCTGAAGACATACATGTAATTGTTATAATCTCGTTAACAATAGTGCCCGTCTCTGGTGATGTGATAATCACAGTTGGTGGCACTAAATCTTCTTGCTGTTTTTCTTCGCATGAAAAATATAAAAAAAGGAATAATAGAATTAAAAAATATAGTTTTTTCATAGTTAATAAAATTAATCTAATGATCTGATTATATAATAACTAAATTAAATTAATCAATGTAATCTAATGATTCATTTTGAGACCTATAAAAAGTAAATTAATGTAGCCTATCACTAATAAAACTTTTTATTTTGTTTTATGAAAAATCGATTAATCACGTTTTATCTTTTTTTAATTTTCTGTTCTTGCAACAGTAGATCCGATTCCCAAATTAATTTTTCTGGGAATATTAAAAACACTAAAGAAAAAATTTTAAAAATAACTAACTATAACAGCACGCTGAAGCAGGAGCTTGAGATAGATGAATCTGGCTATTTTAGCGGTATGGTAAATATAGATTCAGATGGTTACTATTCTTTTCAAATAGGCAGATCATATACCAATGTAAGATTTAAAAAAGGTTCAGATGTTGAACTTAGCCTAGATGCAGATTCATTTTTTAGTTCAATAGAATATTTTGGAGATTTAAAGAAGGTAAACAACTATAACGTATCAAAGTCCAAGATGCGTTCTAAATTAGTAGGGGATACAAAAGAATATTTTGTTGTTCCGTTGAGTGAATTTCTCCCAAAAATCAGAGACACAAGAGACTCTCTATTTAGTCTTCTAAATAAAACTGGACTAACAGAACAAGATAAAATCTTAGAAAAGAAAATCATTGAATACGAATACTTACAGAGCTACAACAATTACAAAAAATTTTATACTTATCACAAAAATAGGGACCCAGAATTGCCTGACGATTATTATGATCCTATAATAAACATGGATATCGATGATGATGAAATATTCAAGTATTCAAGGGCCTATAGAAATTTAATTATTGATAACTACAGACTGACTTCTAAAAAATATTTAAAAAATAATCCTAAAGTTGGAATAATTGATTTTGTACAAGAAAAAATTAAAACCATAAAAAGTAATGATATAAAGGACCAGTTTTCTAGTATGTTGATCAGACAAATGAATGAAAAAAATCCCAATATAGAAAAGGACTATTTAAGAATCATGGAACTTCTAACAGCTGATAGACTAAAGAATAAACTCACTATGAGATATGAATCAGCCAAAGTATCAAAAGAGGGGTCAGCTTCAGTAAATTTTACTTATGAAAACTTTAAGGGTGGAACAACCTCATTAGAGAGTCTAAAGGGTAGACTACTATATATCGATGTATGGGCTACTTGGTGTGGCCCATGTATCAAAGAAATGCCATACCTGAAAAAGTTAATTGGAGATTATAGAGGAAAAGAAATCGAATTCGTCAGTATCTCAGTAGATTCCAAAAATGACTACTCTAAATGGCGTAAAATGGTGGCCGAAAAAAAGATTGGCGGGATACAGCTTTATGACCAGCAAGGCTTTGATTCTGAATTTATGAAAGCATTTAGCGTTAGTATCATACCGCGCTTTATGATGATCGACTCTAATGGAAATATCATTACAGGTAATGCACCAAGACCATCATCTGAAAAAGTTAGAGAGTATATTAATAATTATTTAACGAAACCTAGGCTAAAAAGGTTTTCAAATAGCTAACATCATTTAATTATTATTGATATCACCGTGAACTAAGGAAGTAAAAATAAGGAAAAGAGCAGGAAACGGAAAGAGTCCAATATGTATGATTATTTTTTCTGTAAATGTTCGCTCCTTTAGCCATATTTTTAAATTTAAAATTTTTCTTTTCATTTCGATATACCTATACTTTCTAAGGAAGAAAATGCTCTACTCTCCATTAATTTCCAAAAAAAGTTTATTCACTTTTTCATAGCAGATTGGAAGAGAAACTCTGCTGTCTTCATCCGGTATATCTACGATATTCCAATATTCAACATTGCGTCCTTTTAGATTCGGATTTTCATCTACCATAGGTCTATGCTCGGGCTCATCCATACATATAATTCTTTCATATTCATCAAGGTTTAGATCATCAATATGAGTCGATATTTCATCTTCTCTAAGTGGTTTAATATTATAGCGCTCGAGCTGTTTTAATGCAGGATAATAAATTTTTCTGGTCGTAAACTGTCCTACCTTTAACCCAGCTGAAAAAGCATTTAATGATGCGCCACTATCGATAGCTAGAGAATTGAAAACTTCTTCTGCAAACCTACTTCGGAATATATTTGCCGTACAAACAAACAATATTTTTTTCATAATTATGAGATATTTTATATGAGAAATGTATTAAATGAAAATGATAATTTTAGAATATGAATAATTTAAAAAAGAAATAAAAAAGCATAAACAAAATTATTAATGAACCTTTTTTACCATCCAATTTATACTTATGGGATAGATGAAAAATCTCGTTTTCCAAGGGATAGGTATAGACTGACAAGAGATGCCTTAAAAAATCAAAACAGCAAAATAAAATTCCAAGAACCTCAGCTTATCGATATTGAAGATATTTATAAAGCACACGACAGGTCATATGTGGATTCTTTTTTTAATGGAACTTTAACTGAAAAAGAAAAGAGAAAAATTGGCCTCCAACCATGGAATGAACATATCATGGAAAGGACCAGATACATTATGGGAGGTAGTTTAGAGGCAATGAAATCTGCGGTTAAGCACAATGGGATCGCCGCGAACATGGCTGGTGGCACCCACCATGCTCATCATTCTTTTGGTTCTGGATATTGCATTTTTAATGATATAGCTATATCAGCAATCAAATGCATAGAAGATTACGAATATATAAAAAATATTATGGTAATCGATCTTGATGTACACCAGGGAGATGGAACTGCATCAATTTTTTCTAAAAATGAAAATGTTTTCACTTTTTCAATGCATTGTGATGCAAATTTTCCACTAAAAAAAGCATCCAGTGATTTAGATATTCCACTAGCCAAAGGTACTGGTGATAATGATTATCTGAAAATATTATATGAAAATCTAAAAATTCTGGAAAAAATAAATGCAGATATAATTTTTTTTCAGGCAGGAGTAGACGCACATGTAAAAGATCATTTGGGTCACCTATCATTATCTAGAGAAGGATTAAAAAAAAGAAATGATTTAGTATTGACCTTTGGAAAAAAAAGGAATCTACCTGTCGTCGTTTTTATGGGAGGAGGGTATTCAAGTCCCATAGATTATTCCGTAGACTCATTTGTTGATTTATTTATTCAGTGCGTTGAATACTAAAACTAAATAAACTATTTTCTAGATACAGTCAAAACATCACAATATTTCTTATTAAAGTTTTTCTTGACTTATATCAAATAAACCAATACTTTAACTACTGAAGGTGCTGGTTTGGTACCTTTGGTATGTGGAAGGGGTGGACATTCACCTTGTACCGAGGACATCGTGAAGTCTGCCCCACTTTTTTACATAAGCATTTAATGTTTTAATTTAATAAAATTTTTTAAATCCATTTATTACTATATTTATATCTATACATAAATATAGACCTCTAGCATATTTTTTACTGATCCGGAGAAAATTATGTTTCTATTTTAATATTGGTTGGCAACTATTTTGAGGGTATAAAATCCAACTGGGACGCTATTTTTAAATTATTTTATTAGATAATAAATTTCTCTTTATATCGTCCCAATAAAACCCTTTCCTCTTCAATAAGTTTATCATTTTTTCTTTTTCTTTATTATTTATCATTGGCATTTTATCTAATCGTGTTTTAATTAAGGATGATATAATCTCGTTAACAGGATATTCTCGATAAACTAATTCAATGCTCTCTTCTATAATTTCAGGATCAACATTATATTTACTTATTTCATTGCGAACCGCAATGGGCCCTATATTTTTATTCCTTACTCTGTCTCTTATAAAAGCTTTTGAGAACTCATTATCATTTACATAGCCCAAATCTTCTAAGTAAGATATGGTTTTTTCAATATAGTTTTTATTAAAGTTTTTTCTTTCTAACCGACTTATTAGTTCTGATCTACTACGTTTACGATAGTTTAATAAATCGAAAGCTGCTTTTTTTACCTTGGATAATATTTCAGCATCAAGTTTGGTGACATTTGAATCACCTGAAATTTTCAACTGCAAATTGAAAACTTTGGATTGGATGATCTACCTCTTAACTGATAAAACTCCTGGTAATATTTTTTAATCATTACAATACTTAAATACTAAAAATCTATTTGCTCTTTTTTGATGTTTCTTCATTTAAACCATCATCCTCAAGACCCATGAATTCTTTTACCTTTTTAGTAATAGATTCAAGAGTGTCTGGATTGTTTTCTAAATATTGCTTTACATTTTCGCGCCCTTGTCCAATTTTTAAGTCTTCATAAGAAAACCATGCTCCCATCTTTTCGACTATATTGCCTGCTACAGCTAAATCCAAAATATCCCCAATCCCAGAAATACCTTTGCCATACATAATATCAAACTCCGTCTGCTTGAAAGGCGGTGCAACTTTATTTTTAATTACCTTTACTCTAACTTTACTCCCAACACTTTCAGTACCATCCTTTAGGGTGGTAATACGTCTGATTTCCATTCTTACAGATGAATAAAATTTAAGAGCACGTCCTCCTGGAGTCGTTTCAGGATTTCCAAACATTATACCAATTTTTTCACGTATCTGATTGATAAAAATGACAGTTGCCTTTGACCTGCTTACTGTACCGGTCAATTTTCTTAAAGCTTGAGACATTAGTCGAGCTTGGAGGCCCACATGTGTATCTCCCATCTCACCATCTAACTCTGCTTTTGGAACAAGAGCAGCAACCGAATCAATTACAATTACATCCAGAGCGCTGCTTCTGACTAATGTTTCACAGATTTCAAGCGCCTGTTCTCCACTATCTGGTTGCGAAATAAGTAAATCTTCTACATTAACACCT
>CAYFIF010000140.1:0-5210 GCA_964343085.1 uncultured bacterium
AGTATCATAAGTAGGGCAATAATAAAAAATTCGTTTTTTTCCGAATTTTGTCTTTTAACCATCTCAAGGGTGGATGTTTCTCCAGATTTAAAGAAAGCTAAAATTTATTTTTCAGTTTATAATTCTACAAAAACAATCAGTGATATAAATATTTTAATTAATAAAAAAAGAAAATATTTTAGAAAAATTCTTGGCTCTAAAATGAGAACAAAAAATACACCTGATTTATTTTTTTTCTATGATGACAGTTTAGAATATGAGCAAAAATTATTTAAAGAATTGAATAAATTAAAAAATAAATGATCCTCAATATATATAAACCCATTGGTTGGACTTCCTTTGATGTGGTTAAAAAAATTAGAAATTTAACGAAAGAAAAAACTGGTCATGGAGGAACTTTAGATCCATTTGCGGAGGGGGTATTAGTTATTGGAACTGGAGCTGATACAAAAAGTCTAGGTGAAATTTCAAATCAAAGAAAATCATATATAGCTACATTATCTCTTGGTAAAAGCACTGATACTCATGATATTAATGGAAAAATTAATTGCACAAAACCAATTCCTGCGTTATCTGAAAATAAAATTAAATTGGTTTTTAAATCATTTATTGGTGAAATACTTCAAACACCGCCAATGTATTCAGCAAAAAAAATTAATGGTGTCAAATTATATAAATTAGCTAGAAAGGGTATTTCTGTACACCGTGAGCCAGTAGCGATAAATATTTTTTCAATTTATTTTATTTCATATTTTAATAATAATCTAAAATTTGAAGTCAAATGTTCTAAGGGTACGTATATTAGAGTATTGGGATATGAAATAGCAAAAAAATTAAAAACTGTTGGTTATTTAAAACAATTAATCAGGACTAATGTAGGAAAATACAAGATTGAGGATTCTTTAAAAATTGAGAACATAAAAAATAAATGGAAATAATAAAAAATATAGAGTCTGTAAAAAATATTAAATCATGTGTAATAACTTTAGGATCATTCGATGGTCTACATTTGGGTCATTTAAAAATTTTAAAAAAAACCATTTCCATTTCTAAAAAATATAATATTCCTTCTGTATTATTAACTTTCAATCCACATCCAAAAGAAATTCTAGAACCCGATAATAAGGATGGTTTTTTGTTAACATCCTTAAAAGATAAATGTCCATTAATTAGCACGATGGATATAAGTTATTTATTTATTATTCCTTTTAATAAAAACTTTTCAAAAATAACCGCAAATAATTTTTTAAATAATATACTAAAACAAAAATTCAATCCTAAAGCTATCGTAATAGGATATAATCATCATTTTGGATTTAATAGAGATGGAAATCCCGATTTTTTAAAAAATTATTGTGAGTTGAATAAAATCAATTTGAATATTGTAGGTCCTGAAAAAATTAATCACGTGCTAATATCAAGCACATATATAAGAAATTTGATTAAAAATGGAAAAGTTAAAATTGTGAAAAATTTTCTTGGACGATTTTATGGATTTGATGTATTGGTAAAAAAAGGATCTGGAAGAGGAGCTAAATTAGGTTTTCCAACAGCTAACCTAGTTCCAATAGAAAAAAAGCAACAAATGCCCGGAACTGGAGTATATTTTGTCAAAGTAAGGTTTATTGGACTTAAATTGTATGGAATGTGTAACTTTGGAATAAGACCTACCTTTAAAGAAGAAGATATTATAATGGAAGCTCATATATTCCATAAGTTTGATATTGATCTCTATGGGAAGAAAATTAGAATTGAGTTTTTAGATAAAATTAGAGAAGAAATTAAATTTAATTCACCAAATGAGTTACAAAACCAATTGATGAATGATAAAGAAATATGCCTTACTTTAAAAAAAAATTATAAATAGGAGTTGAAAATGTCTATAACGCTAAAGGATAAAAAAAATATTATTACAAATCACGGTAAAAATGATAATGATTCAGGATCTACTGAAGTCCAGATTGGAATTATGACTCATCGAATTAGAAATCTAACAAATCATGTAAAAACCCATAAAAAAGATAATCATACGAGAAGAGGTTTAGTTAAGTTGGTTTCTAAAAGAAAAAAGTTGTTAAAATATTTAATTAAGTCTAATCCTGATTCGTATATAAAGTTAATTAAAGAACTTGGTATCCGTGGTTAAACTATTTACAAGAAAGAAAGAAAATAATGATTAATAAAGAAAGCAAAATCGCAGGAAAATTAATGCGGTTAGAAACTGGTAAAGTTGCAAGACAGAGCAATGGGGCTGTTATGGTTTCATATGGAGAAACAATTATTTTAGCTGCAGTTAATTCAGCAAAGGAAGAAAAAGAAGGTATTGATTTTTTTCCACTTCAAGTTGAGTATAGAGAAAAGCATTATGCCGGTGGTAAAATCCCAGGAGGGTTTTTTAAAAGAGAAGCAAGGCCTGGTGAACATGAAGTGCTAACTAGTAGGTTAACAGATAGACCGCTTCGTCCACTTTTCCCAAAAGGTTTTAAAAAAGAAACCCAGGTTATTATAACTGTACTTCAGAGTGATGGACAAAACATGGCTGATGTTTTAGCCTCAGTTGGAGCCTCAGCTGCCCTTATGACATCAAGTGTTCCATGGAATGGACCTATTGCATCTGTACGAGTCGGTAGGATAGATGGTGAATTCATTATTAATCCAACTAGAGAAGACCAAATTGAATCAGATATGGAACTTATAGTTTCAGGGAATAAAGATACGATAGTAATGGTTGAAGGTGAAGCCAAAGAAGCATCAGAAGACACAATCGTAGATGCTCTTCGAGAGGCACACAAAGTTATTATTGAGATAATTGAATTGCAAATTGAATTAATAAATGAAATAGAAATCAAAAAAGATGAATTTGAAGCACCTGCTCCTAATGAACAATTACTATCCGATTTGGAAAAAAGTATTGGTAAAGAAATAACTGAGATAGTTTCAATTAAAGACAAAGTAAAACGAAATTCAAAAAAAGAAAATTTGATTTTAAAAATGGTTGAGAATCTTTCAGAAAAATATCCTGATAGTGAGGGAGAGATCACATCGTTAATTGAAGATTTATTTAAAGCTCAATTTAGGGAAACTATATTATCGCGAGGAGAAAGGAGCGATGGGAGAGGCAATAAGGAAATTAGAAAAATATCAATTGATCCAAATTTTCTTTCTCGCGCACATGGTTCGGCTTTATTTACGCGTGGTGAAACTCAAGCATTAGTAATTACTACCCTTGGATCAAAAAACAGTGAGCTCATTATGGATACCATGGATGAAGATTATAAGAAAAATTATTATCTACATTACAACTTTCCTCCCTATTGCGTTGGTGAAGTCGGTAGAATTGGTTTTACAAGTAGAAGAGAAATAGGACATGGGAATTTAGCTCAAAGAGCTATTAAACCTGTATTGCCTGATTATGATGATTTTCCATATACAATAAGAATTGTTTCTGAAATAATGGAGTCCAATGGTTCATCTTCTATGGCATCGGTTTGCGGTGGATCACTTTCTTTAATGAGTGCAGGGGCAAAACTTAAAAGCCATGTTGCTGGAATAGCTATGGGACTTATTACTGATGGCGAAAGGCATGCTATTTTAAGTGACATTCTAGGAATGGAAGATCACCTTGGAGATATGGATTTTAAAATTGCTGGCACTACTGAAGGAATTACAGCGATCCAACTAGATTTAAAAATAGCTGGAATTTCTTTTGATTTATTAGTGGATGCCTTGGCGCAGGCAAAAGAAGGTAGGCTTTATATTTTGGAAAAAATGAATTCTGCTTTACCTGAGCCCAATGAAATTAGTCCATATGCTCCTCGCATAATTTCTATGAATATTAATCCAGATAAAATAGGAGCTCTAATTGGACCAGGTGGAAAAAATATTAAAAAAATAATTGAAGATACAGAATGTGAGGTTAATGTCGATGATGATGGTTTAGTTACTATTTCTGGGGTCAATACTGAAAAATGTAACGAAGCCATTGAGATGATTAAAGGCATAACATTTGAACCCGAAGTAGGCATGGAATTTGATGCTACAGTTTCAAGAATAATGAATTTTGGTGCTTTTGTAGAATTTACACCAGGTAGAGAAGGTTTGGTTCATATTTCAGAGTTAGAATATAGACGTGTTGAAAAGGTTGAAGATATTCTTTCTGTAGGTGATTCAGTTAAAGTTAAACTTATTAAAATTGATGATCAAGGTAGATTGGATTTTAGTAGAAAAGCATTGCTAGAAAAGCCTGAGGGTTGGCAGGATCGTAAATTTAAAAATGACAGATCTTTCAAAAAAGGTAATAGCAGGTCTTTTAGAAATAAAAATAAATAAATTTCTAAAATGTTGATTTGTTTTTTGTTTTAAATGATACCAAGATCTTCTAAACACTATAGCAATAGGAAGCCATCTGCAATAAGAACCGCTCAAATTTCATTCCATACAAGGGAAGATAAGGCCCAAATCCAGGCCATTAACTTAGCCATAGGTAATGTTTCGCTTCCTATGCATCCTTACATGATTAATAGAATGAAAAATTTAGTCGAAAATCCTCATTTTGAAAGAGGGATTATTAGGTATACGCCTACAACCGGACAAAAAGAAACAATCGATTCTTTTTTAAATATTATTTCCTATGAAGGCGCAGATATTTCAAAACTTAATTGTCTGATTACTGATGGAGGCTCACAATCTATGGAAATTATGCTTCTAGGGGTGTGTGGGCCGTCATCTGCAAATCCAATAATGTTGCTTGATCCAGCATATACTAATTATTTAGAGTTTTCTAAACGACTTTCAATTCCAATTATATCATTATCGAGATCAATTAGTAGTTTCGGAAATTTTGATAAATTGAATTTTGTTGAAATGGAATCATTTATCAAAGCAGAAAAACCTAATGGTTTGGTAGTCATTCCATTTGATAACCCAACTGGCCAATTTATTAATCAAGAAGATTTAATTAAAATAGCAAGCATATGTGTGAAAAATAAGATTTGGTTAATTAGTGATGAAGCCTATCGGCAATTATATTATAATAAAGAATTGTCATCTTCAATTTGGAAGATAACTGAAAATGATGTACCGAATATCTCTGGATTTAGGATAAGCATTGAATCTGCTTCAAAAGTTTGGAATGCATGCGGCCTGAGAATAGGAGCGATGGTGACAGATAATATGGAATTTTATAAGAAAGCTGTTTATGAGTATACTGC
>CAYFIF010000141.1:0-5139 GCA_964343085.1 uncultured bacterium
TTTTGCGGTTTCTAAAATTGATCCCTTTTACACTAGATTTTCATCGAAATTATCCTTTAAATCAAAAAATAATAAATTTATAAATGGCTCCGGTATTCTTGAGATTATGGATTTACACTAATCGTTTTTATTTTAAATAAACTTAAATTATCATATTAAAAATAAGGCAAAATATGATTACAGTTATTTCACCGGCAAAAAAATTATCAAAAGAAGTTTGTGCGATTGAAGGCACTGCTACCAGGTGTGTATTTTTAGATGATGCAAAAGACTTAGCCTTATCCCTAAAAAAATTAGATCCTAGTGAAATTTCAAGTTTAATGGGAATTAGTGAAAACTTATCAATTTTAAATTGGGAAAGATATAAAGGATGGAGCCTGCCATTTAATGCAAATAATTCAAGACAGGCTATGTACTCTTTTCAGGGAGATACCTATAAAGGATTAGACCCGGAAAGTTTTTCAAACGATGACATTGAATTTTCTCAAAGCAGCGTTAGAATATTATCGGGATTATACGGTTTGCTAAGACCGATGGACTTAATTATGCCATATCGACTTGAAATGGGTACCAACTTATCAAATAGACGCGGGACGAATCTATATTCTTTTTGGAAAAATTCAATAACGAAATCGCTTAATAAAATTTTTCACGATTCAAAAAATAAGATCCTAATTAATTGTGCATCAGTAGAATATTTTAAGAGTATCGCAACTGAAGATTTAGAGGCAGATGTCATTACCCCTGTTTTCAAAGAACTACGAAACGGCCTTCCAAAGATTATTTCTTTTTTTGCAAAGAATGCAAGAGGAGCTATGACTAGATTTATAGTTAAAAACAAGATTGATAATCCGACTGGTATTCTTGATTTTAATTATGATGGCTATTGTTACAGTAAAAAATATTCAACTGATAATGAGCCTGTATTTATTAGATAAGGAGTTTAAGTTATTTTGAAAAAAATGTTTAAGATTAGAAATCTTTTTCCCATAATTATTAGTTCCGCTTTTCTGATAATATTATTTTTTTCCCAGGATTCATTTTTTTATTCACGATCAGATTTTGAAAAATTTCTAAGGAAACATCCCTACAATGTTAGAGAGCACCTAACAAAGGATGAATGGAAAAAAATGCTCCCCAAAAAGGATAGACCTGATTTGGCTATGGAACAGAACTTTTTAATGACAATGGACCCGGAAACAAAAATTATTCCTAGGGAAAAATTATTCTATGCTTACGAAATAGCGGAGAGAAGAAGAAACCTTAATTCTCGAGAAATAAGTTGGCAAGAGCATGGACCAGATAATGTCGGAGGAAGGACAAGAGCAATTTTATTTGACCCACTAGATCCTCAAGGAAAAAAAGTTTGGGCCGGAGGTGTTGCAGGAGGCCTCTGGTTTACAAATGATATAACAGAATTTCCAACTATTTGGGAAAGCATAGATCAGTTTTGGGATAATATAGCTATTTCATCCATCGCTAGTGATCCAAATAATTTAGGTGTTATTTATGTAGGGACAGGCGAAGGCTGGTATAATGCAGATGCGGTTGGTGGAGCAGGTATTTGGAAAACAGAAGATGGTGGCCTTAATTGGACTCATCTTTCAAGCACGAATATTGATAATTTCTATAATATTCAAAAAATTGTGGTTCATCCTACGACAAGTGAGATTTACGTTGCAACAAGCGGATATTATGGTAATTCAAACGGAGGAATCTACTTATCTGATGATGGCGGAAACAGTTGGTCCTTAGTTTTAGAATCTTCTGGATCCCGCTCTAGGGCCGCTGACATTGAAATAACTAACAATGGCACCATATATGCATCCTTAGGTATCTTTTATACAGATGGTATTTATCGTAGCGAAAATGGGCGAACTTGGACAAAGTTAAATAACGGTTCCAACGGGTTTCCTAGTGGCTCAAATTCTACATTTGATAGGCTTGAAATAGCTATTTCGAATGCTAATCCGTCGTTTGTTTATGTTGCTGGAAGGTCTACAAGTGGCGGCTCTGATGATATTGGCATTTTTCTAAAATCTGAAGATAGGGGTATTAACTGGGAGCCTATGACAATTCCATTAGATCCAAATGGCACCCATTTTACTAGAGGGCAAGCCTGGTATGATTTAATCCTTGCATCGGATCCGCAAGATGCAAATATTGTTTATGCGGGTGGGATTGATCTTTATAAAAGTATAAACGGAGGTCAAACTTGGCAGCAGCTATCTCATTGGTACGGAGGATTTGGTTATCAAGAGGTTCATGCCGACCAGCATGCAATATCTATTCATCCTGACGATCATCAAAAAATTATTTTTGGTAATGATGGTGGTGTTTTTCTTTCTCTTGATGGTGGAATTAATATTAGCAGCCGAAATAGTGGATATAACGTAACACAATTTTACAGCTGTGCAATTCATCCTGATGCAGGAAATAATTATTTTTTAGCTGGAGCCCAAGATAATGGCACGCAGCAATTTACTAATACCCAAGATATCGTTAGTACATACGAAGTCACAGGTGGAGATGGGGCATTCTGTCATATTAGTGAATCAAATCCAATGATTCAGCTTACCTCATACGTTTATAATAATATTTATTACAGCTCAAACGGGGGAAATGGTTTTCAAAGAATCACCTGGGATAATTCTGGGCGGTTTATCAATCCTAGTGATTTTGATAGTCAGGCTAATATTTTATATTCGGCTAAAGATGAAAACAGCATCAAGAGAACGAATGTTAACAATGGATCCATATCTGAAAGTAATTTTACAATTGCTCTGGGATCTAAAGCTTCAGCCATTAAGGCCTCACCATTTCAAGAAAATACAGTCTTTGTTGGGACTGGAGCTGGTAGGCTATTTAAAATAAGCTCATCTAATCAGACTAATCCTACGATTAATGAGCTAACGGGATCAAGTTTTCCTTATGGATATATTTCATGCGTTGAATTTGGCGAAAGTCAAAACACTATTGTTGTTACTTTTTCTAACTACGGTGTTCCTTCAGTCTGGGAAACCTATGATGAAGGTTCAAATTGGTATAATCGCGAAGGTAATCTACCTGATATGCCTGTAAGATGGGCTCTTTACAATCCTAACAACTATAATGAGTTAATTATTGCAACCGAGGTTGGAATCTGGACCACTCAAAATTTATCAGATGCTTCTCCAAGCTGGTATAGCTCAAATAGTGGATTAGCAAATGTTAGGACAGATATGTTGCAAATAAGATCTAGTGATAATTTAATCATTGCCTCCACACATGGAAGAGGCCTGTTCTCTAGCAATAATTTTCAATTCTCTCCAGAATTAGATATTAGTATGGATATTATCGAAGCTGATATTCAGCCTGGAGGATATTCCACGGAAAGCTTTACTATTACCAATACAGGCGATGAGGGTTCAATTCTCACCTATCAAATTAGCACATTGTATGAAAATAGAGATATTAACGATGTTGAAACAATTTCCTACTACGGCAACTGGATAGTTGATAATTCTGTAACTCTATGGCCATGTCCTGATGTAAATGGTATTATTGAATGGGGAACAAAATTTACCGCTACTGATAATATAAGTCTTTTACATGGTGTCGAATTCAATTGGTGGGATTACACAGGATATCCCAATATTAATATTTCTGTATACGGAGATGATGGTTCTGGCGGTGTTGGTCAGGAGCTAGGCTCGGTTAATATATTACCTAGTGATGTTTCCCTTAATACTGATTGGACCTATATAAGCCTCGATCACTTAAACCTTAGCTTTAGCAATGGTGATATATTTTTTATTACCTACAGGGTAAATAATGGTAATTCAGAAAACAGTTTAAATATATTAGTAGATACAGGCGGTCAGCAAGAGTATAGATCTTATGGAAACTATAATGGTAGTTGGAACAATCTAAATGGATTTTTTGCTTTGGATAATGAATTTTTAATAAATGCACATGTAGAGTATGGAGCTTCTTCTGAGAATTTGTGGCTAAGTGTTGCCCCTGCTAGTGGCAGTCTTCCATCCGGGCAAAGCGCTAATATTGAGGTTATCATGAATGCATCTGAAATTTTTTCTGAAGGATTGTACAATGCTGAAATTATTATAAATGGTGGAGGGAGTTTACTAGACACAATTGATGTAAAAATGAATGTATCTTCTACAAGCAATATTTTAGATAATGCGAATGATCTTCCAGAGCAGTTTACTTTATATTCGAATTATCCAAACCCATTCAACCCATCTACAACCATTTCCTATTATATTAAGAAACCAGCATTTGTTGATGCATCTATATATAATATCAAAGGAGACTTAGTTAAAATTTTATCTAGAGATTTTCATGAACAGGGAAATTATAAATATATTTGGAATGGAAAAAATGAGATTGGGAAGAAAATGCCAAGCGGTACATATATTATATCTGTAAATATCGATAATTATAATAAAACGAAAAAGATGTTACTTTTAAAATAATTTTTTCTTATTCATTTTTATCAATAGATATGCTTAGGTTTTTTTCGATTAAATTAACTACTTGAACCTCTGTTGACATAATTATTCCATCTGCCATAATTAAATCACTCAACATTGGACCTAGCATCTTGATTTTATCATCATCTAGCAATTCTAATATTTTTTTACAAATTTCAACAAGAAAATGATCCTTCTCTCTGGAATTTAGGCTGGGTATGATTTTTGAAGCATTATTGAAAAAAATTTCGGATCTTTCATCTGACTGATTGGGAAATAATTTTAAAATACTTTTTTTCCAAGATTCTTTTTCTTCGTAGCTGTTTTGGTTATCTGAAAGTAGTACAAATACAAACAAATGTGTAACAGCCTCAATCGGTGTTATTTTATCATAATCTAGGATAGTATCTTTTTTATTTTTTTTAAAAAACATTTGTTTCAATTCCATTCTTTTATTGTCAAGGTTTTCATACTTAGAGCATGAATTTCATTCTGCATTAGATTTCCTAGAGCAGAGTATACCATTTTATGCCTGTCAATTAAATTTTTCCCGACAAAATCTTCTGACACAATTATAGCTTCAAGATGAAAACCTCCTGAGTGGAGCTCATGGTTTAAATGGCGACCTGTGAAATCTTTTAATTCAAAATGATGAATACTTAGATTA
>CAYFIF010000142.1:0-5089 GCA_964343085.1 uncultured bacterium
TTATCACAAAAACTGAAATAAGGCGAGAAAGTAATACAAACCTTGGTGATTATCTTAAGGGTACTAAAGGGATAGATTTTACCCAGTCTGGTATTGATAGTTATAATATGACCGCAAGAGGATTCAACTCCTCATTTAGTTCAAGACTCTTGACTCTTATGGATGGAAGAATGGCAAATGTCCCCTCCTTGCGTCTAACCGCGTATAACGTTATACCCGTATCCTTTGAAGATGTAGAACAGATCGAGGTGGTTCTAGGGCCAGCATCTGCGCTTTATGGCCCTAATGCACACAGTGGTGTTTTAAATATTGTCACTAGTTCGCCTCTTAGATCTCAAGGAACAAGTATAAATATTCAAGGAGGTCTGCTTAGTCAGAACGATACAGATCTACTTAAAAAAATTAGTTTTAGAACCGCTCATAAATTTGGTGATTTTGGATTTAAAGTTTCTGGAGTCGCTCTCTCTGGCCAAGATTGGACTCATTTTAATGAAGATGAATATGAAGGTCATGATCCAGTTTTTATTGGTCGACCAAACTTAAAACATGATAGACTTGATAAAGGTGGTAGATTGGCACCAGAAACTGATAATAATCCTATATTTAGTCAGTCAATGATTGACCATGTCAAAGGCGCGGATGAAACTTGGGTTGGTTATTACTGGGGTGATTATATTTCAGCTGATGGAGAAGAAGGTTCACCAATAGTGACTCAGGAAATGATAGATAATGCCAAAACTGATGAGTTTAATCGATACACTTTAGATAATGGAATAACTCTCTGGTTCGTAACTCAGGATAAACTTGGATATAATTATGCAGATGGGATTGATAATGATGGAGATGGCTACATCGATGAAAAAATAGATATTGGAATCGATGATGAAGAGGAAGCCTGGGTTGATGGAGTTGATAACGATGGAGATGGATTTATAGATGAAAATGATGAACTTGGAGTTGCTTGGCTAGATAGATTTGGAAGTAGAACTGATATTTCAAATTTAGAACCACTTACAACAAACTATTACAAACCGGATTCATCGTGGAGTGTTGTGGATCCCCTTCATAAATATGGTTTTGGCGATTATAGATATGACTCAAATGGTAATATTGTTTTTGATACAAACAACAATGGAATTTTTAATGATGACTGGGGTGATAATGGTAAAGATGATGACAACGATTGGGGACTTTGGAAAGATGAACTTGGAAATGCTTTTGATGTTCCATTTGAACCTTTCACTGATTTGAATGGTAATGGTGTATATGATCCGGATGTTGCTGAATCATATATTGACATCTTTGGGACTCTTACTCTTCTAGATTTTGGTTTAGATGGGATTCCCGCCCAAGATTTAAATGGCGATGGTGACTATGATGATGAAGGCGAAGTTGCTCCTGATTTTGGAGAGGGAAATGGTGTCTGGGATGGAGAAACGTTTGAAAATCTTAATGGTAACACCGAAGTTGTGGATGGCGAGGTTGTCCCAATTTGGGATCAGTTTACAAACAATGATACTGATGGCGATGGAAAGCCAAGCAGAGGTGAAAATGGTGTGGATGAATTTGATGAAAGAGATTTCTCTGTAGACTATGGAAAACTTGGGAATATATATAAGGATGCAAACGATGATGGAATAAATGATTACCCAGATTTTAAGGTTCGTAACTATCGGTATGATATACGTCTAGATTGGGAACCTAATCCTGATTTTACAGCTATCTTTTCTCACGGATATGCTTGGGCAAGAAATATCAATATTACAGGTATCGCTCGCTACTTAGCTGATGGTTGGGTTTATAAATATTATCAGGGTAAGATTAGGTGGAAAAACTTTTTTCTTCAAAGTTATTTAAATACAAGCCACTCTGGCGACTATAAAAACCCAACAAGAAATCTTGCTACAGGGAGCGTAATCTATGATAGATCTAAAAAATTTAGCGCCCAACTTCAACATATGAATGAGTGGCGTAATGGTGATTTGCGTTTTGTCTGGGGGCTCGATTATTTTTTAACCATGCCAGACACTCGGGGCACAATATTATCTGATAAAGAATTAACCGATAATAGAGATAATAATGGTAATGGCGAATCCGGCTCACCGTATATATTTGATGATAGAAACGATAATACTTGGTATGATAACGGCGAAGGTTTTAGTAAGTGGGCAACAGAAAACGGATCGCAATTTGGAAACCCTTCTACCTCTTCCGATGACGACTCCGTTCTTGGAGCAATTTCCGATAAAATTGATAATGATCGTGATAGTGATGACTTTCAAGATTTAAATGGAAATGGAATCCCTGATTATATAGACACTAATCAAAACGGCCAGTTTGATATCGGTGAACAAGTTGAACCAGGCGTTAAATGGTTAGGCGGACAAAATTTTTTTGTGTTTGCTGATGGAATAGATAATGATGGCGATGGAAAAATTGATGAAAATATTGATGAGGGAATCGATGAATCTTTAGAAGATAACCGCTACACAGTAAATGAACTTGGAGCATATTATCAGTTTAATTGGAAAATCAATCCAAAATGGGAAATAATTCAAGCCACTAGATTTGATGTCCATGATAGGTTAACCAACTTAGTTAAATTTAATAACCAAGGGCCCGGGGCTGGATATAGTCCATTTGATTGGGATCTTAATTTTGATGAAAAAGACGGATTGCAAATATCACCAAAAATAGGATTAGTATATAAGCCTAAAGAAAACCAAAGCCTAAGACTTACCTGGGCAAAAGCTTTCAATACGCCTACTAATCAAGCATTGTTTCTTGATATTTTTGTTACAAGAGTTTCAGTGTTTAAAGTTTACGCTCGTGGTGCCGATGGTGGATACGTATTCAAAAGAGATGAAAACAACAATCCTTACCTATACGATCCCTATGATGGGCAATACGAAGTTGTTGACACCAGTAATGCCATCTACTTCTACCCATCAACCGATCCAAAAATTGAAGGCTTTTATGGCCAAACAGTTATTGACCTCCCTGAGTTAGTACCAGAAACAGTAACTTCCTGGGAATTTGGATACAAGGGGCGATTAAATAAATTTATGTTCGGGACCCTTGATGTATACACCAGCCATTACAGTAGCTTTGTTAGTCCGGTTACATTCATTACTCCTATTGTAATAGACAAAGCAGTATTAGAAACAGACTATGATGGAGATAATCAAATTAATACAATCGAAGATATCGCAAACAATTCAATTATTGATCAAGAGGATTATGAAGAATCCTTCAACCACTGGCGTGGGGGAATACAAGGTGTTACAGCTATGGATACAATCCCTGGCTATAACCCTCCAATTGTAGTTGGATATCTAAACTATGGTGAAGTCGATATGTGGGGATTTGATGCGAGTTTAACAACAATATTTAATTTAAACTGGTCTTTAGATGCTGCCTATTCCTATCTTGGAATGACTGAATTTTTAAACCCTGTGACTAACTCGGTTGATCCAATAAATGCGCCAAGACATAAGGCAAGTTTTAAATTACAATATCAATCAAGGAAATGGCCTTTCTCCGCTTCATTAAACACTCGCTATGTAGATGGTTTCAAATGGTCATCTGGTATCTATTTTGGCGATATCAAACCATATACTATTTTTGATACCCATCTTGGATACGAACTTAACAAGTTTACCCAACTAAATTTTACAGTTTCGAATATATTAGATAATAAACATACTGAAATAGTTGGCGGCCCATCTCTAGGTAGAGTAATCTTGATCCGCCTCAATACCAAGTTTTAGTTTTAAAAATAAATTCTTCTCCGATTATTTTTTTATGCAAACACTTAATTTCATAGATAAAACTATATTTTTTTTCATTAATCAAACATGCTCAACAAAAGCACTAGACTATCTTATGCCGATTATAACTAATCAAAAAAATTGGACTTTGCCTGTATTATGTTTGGTAATAGTTCTAATGTTTACAGCAGGAAGAAGAGGGCAAATAACATTAGGCGTTTTAATTATTTGTCTATGTATGACTGACTTTTTATCAGCACAACTCATAAAACCCTGGATAGGTCGAATAAGACCTTCTCATGAAATGGCTGACCAAATAAATCTACTTGTCAATAAGGGTGGAAAATGGAGTTTCCCATCTAATCACGCGGCAAATACAATGGCTTTAACTGTTGTGGTTAGCTATTTCTTTAGCAAATATAAAACAATATTAATCTTACTGACCTGCCTTATAGGCATATCCAGAATTTATGTGGGCGTTCACTACCCTTTTGATGTGATCGGTGGATTTATTATTGGTTATATTTTTGCCTGGGGCACATTATCTTTCTGGGTTATTATAAGAATGAGAGAATTAAAGAAAGGTAAAAATTGGGTTTGGTACGATTAAGATTTTAGTTAGGCAAAACATCTTTTGATGGTTTAACACTAAAATCAGAAAACCCTGAATCTTGTTTTAGATTTTTAATCTCTCCGTTTTTTGATTCAAATTTTGTAATATTTTCCTTTAGAGCATTTAAAAATGCCTTTGCATGAGGAGGAGCCATAACTATTCTAGAATGAACTTTAGCCTTCGGGACACCTGGCAATATCCTTGTAAAGTCCATAATAAATTCAGCGGGAGAATGAGTAACAACTACAAAATTAGCATACTCTCCAGAACTTACTTTTTCATCTAATTCAATATTAATTTGTTGAATATTTTTTTTATTTTTTTCCATTAGCTTCTCATGATTTAATTTTCAAATTCTCTTTCATTAAACTCCTCCCAATCATCGTTTATACCCTCAAAATCAGTATAGCCTTCTAAATCATTCTTTTCTACATTTTTGGGAAATAATTCATTCTCATAAATATTAAAAACATCTTTCTTTTTTTCGTATTCACTGGGATCACCCTCTTCCTCTTTAGTTTGATCAAGATCATCTACATCATCACTATAAATATCATGATCAAAAAAATCAAGATTTTCAACTATCCCATTCGCCATAAGAAACTCTAAAAAATCTAAATATTGTCTTTGTTTTAAATCTGCTTTGCAGATAGGACACCGCAATTTTTCTTTAAGTTCAAAATCCTGGACGCTATTTTCACAAGCA
>CAYFIF010000143.1:0-5071 GCA_964343085.1 uncultured bacterium
ATACTCGCTACAAGTGGTCCTATTCTCAAGGTACCGCTTCTGGCGATAATGCTGGAGTTGGAACATTAGGTGATAGAGCTGGTCTATAACCAATAGTTTAAATCACAAAATCACAAAAAGGCTCTAGCTAAAATAGATAGTTAGGGCCTTTTTGATAACCTATAAACTTTATTTAATTAAAGTTTAGGATAACATTGTCAGATATATAATAATTAGATTAGAAATACTGAAACATGAAAAAAATTTTCCAAAATAAAAATTTCGGCTTTACTCTTATTGAACTGGTCGTTGCTATATCTATCCTAGGCATCATGATCGGTGGTAGTATAGTCCGATACAGCAAAGTTACTAGGACAGCACAGCGTGAACAAAATAGGGCTAATATTGTTATTATTAGGGAAGCATTTTTTCAATATTTTTATAGAAATCATATGGACGGGAACCCACACTTCCCACCTGCTCCACAAAATGAAAACAATCTTATGGATGAAACATGGGCCTCCTCAGCAATTGATTCAACAATCTCCGGTTTAAGACCAAAAGATCTTTTTGTTACACGTGAAGTTCCAACAAATAACCTAAAAAATCCCTTCTCATACATGAATTATACAGTGTTTGATTCTCTTGCAAATGAATTAAGATACTATATTGTAATTAAGGATTTAGACTACGATAGTCCCACTTACCAAGAATCCTACGAATATTCTATTTGATTTTGTAGATTTAGATAAAGGACTTCTGATGTCTTTTAACTTAAAAATGCAAACAAATAAAAAGACTAAAATCTCAAGTAAGGGATTTACTCTAATTGAGTTAGTAATAACCATATGTATTATTGCTATATTTACCGCAATCGCAATGACCAAGTCAGATATTGGAACAGATAATTTTAACTCACAGATTGCCCTAGATCAAATCACCTCTGATATTGATCTTGCTCAAAGTATTGCATTTGCAAAAAATGATACAGTTACGATTGTTTATTCATCACAAAATGATGAGTATAAAATTTATAAGGGGCCTGATGGTAATCGTAGTTTATTAAGCGATTTTCCAGGAAGTAATAATGGCACTATTTCTTTTAGCATTGGTCGGCTAGCGAGTATAGATATCAGCTCCATTAATTTTAATAACACAAGTGAACTACAATTCCTTCCACTGGGCGATGTTAAAAATGGTGGCACTATTCAAATTAATAACTCAACCACAATAACTGTTTCAGATATTACGGGGAAATGGAGTATAAATTGACCCACATTATAAAGTCGCGATCTCCTGGGATGTCTCTTATCGAAGTATTGATTGTTGTCGTCCTACTTTCTTTATCCTTTACCTTTTTTTTAAAAGGGCTCGACACAGCAAGAATAGTGAGAACAACTTCAGAGCTTCGCACTATTCAAGCAACTATTTTAAATAGCATTCAACAAGAAATTCGAGCACGGCGCTTTGATGAAAACACTAGCTCACCCTGGTCTACTTTTTTAGGTAAGGATACATACACAGATGCTTGTCTATCTTTTGATGGCAATAACGACTATGTAAATCTAGGGAGTGCGAATTCTTTATCTATTTCAGATGGTATAACTGTAACTGCTTGGGTTTATAATAACGGGGGATCAGGACATTTAGTTAATCAAGGTGGTGGATGGGATGACCCCGGTTACTCTATGTTTTGGTATGGAAACAATATTAGAATTGAACTTCAAAACAGTAGTCAAAAAACTATTTCTGATAATTCTGCACCGTCTACGGGTTCATGGAACCATATAGCATTTACTTGGGAAACAAATTCAAATATTATTAAAACCTATATTAATGGTAATCAAAGGCCCTCTACAAAAACATTCAATGGCCCTATAGGTCAACCATCTGAAAACTTAAATATAGCTCGAAAAGAACAAAATGGATATTATTTTAACGGTAGGATTGATGATATTACTATCTGGAATATTGCTAAAACACAAGCAGAAATCCAGAGTTATATGAATTCAAACCCAAATGGTAACGAAAGCGGACTCGTCGGGTTTTGGGACCTAGATGAAAATTCCGGATCTAGTATAATTGATAATTCAAATAACACCAATAACGGCACCATTATTGGCGCAACTTGGTTAGTATCAAATCAAAGTTCTGAAAGCTCTATTGGACTTTGGGATGATATAGATGATTTTGATGGTTATACTATTTTATCATTCCCAAAACATCAAGCATTTAGCTGCTCCGTAGCAGTAAAATATGTTGACCCTTCTAGCGGGTTTCATACAAGTATCAGCTCCCCCACTAATTATAAAAGTGTGATCGTAAAAGTATTTCATCCAACAATATCTACGATGATAGATTCAATGATTATTGGTCAAGGATTATAAGTTGAAACAAATTAAAAATTCTGGTTTTACTCTTATCGAGCTTGTTATATCAATATTAATTATTGGAATAATAGGCACTCTATCTACTAGAATGCTTTTTCAAGGCGCAGGTATCTACTTTCAACAAACCGACCGCCAAAAATTAACTAGCCAATCAAGGTCTGCTATTTGGAGAATTCAGAAAGATATTCGAAATCAGAGCAATGCAGCTAATTTTAATTTATCTGACTCTGATACATTAGTGTTGTTAGATCTTGAAAATCAAACTAAAAAATATTGTGCCCGAAACAATGGAAAATTATTTATGATTACTAACTCAAATTCATCTATTCTAGCAGACAGTATAACCCTAGGGAAAACTAATTTTTCTTTTTTTAATAGCACTTTTGAAAATATAACTCCATCATCTGGGAATGTACTAAATGGGGCGGATGTAAGACTTACAAAAATAGACTTTTTATTTAATCGATTCAGTGATACCCTCGCTCTTTCTTCATATGTTTTCCCCCAAAATTTTAGATATGGACAAAAAAAGAGTTACCACGATTAATGAAAAATACAAAGAATAAGATTCAATCAGGATTCGTTGTTTTAGCATCAACTCTAGGTATCTTTGTAACCGTTAGTTTTTTTGCTTTTTACTTGGCACGTTTTTCAGCAAATGAAAGTGCTACCGGCGGGTACTATATCATGGATATAAAAGCAAGAAACCTAGCAAGCACAGGTATAGAGCACGGCCTGCAACTTATTCGATCATCATTTTCATCATTTTCATCTCCGGTTATAGGGAATTTTAATAATGGTTCGTATAAGGTTACACTAAACACCTCTGTAGATGAAATAGGATCTAACCTTCAATATAACCACTATGGACTATTGAAATCTGAGGCTGAAATAGGTCAAGTTAAAAGGAACGCCCGATTAATAATTAGTTCTTATCCGGATGCATTTAATCTTGCATTCTATGGGAAAAATGATGGTGGTAGCGCTTTTAGCTCATCATCAACAATTAATGGTGATATTTATTTTAATGGCAATATAGGTTCAGTGAATTTAGCCTCTGGTAAAATAGCATATACTAGCCTGACAAACTCTGGAACAAATGCAATATTTCATGGATATCCCCTAGTAGAGTTTCCCACTGTAGATAACACATATTATCAAAACCTTCTATCAAGTGTTAGCGGATCATTTAATTCTGGCGTTGAGCCAATGCTTACTTTTGATGGGAATAATGACTATGCAGCTATACAAAATTTATTTTATACACACTCAGGAGAAATATCCAAGCTCACAGTCTCAGCCTGGGTAAAAGTGCCGCCAGATGGTGGAGACTGGGCTATCGTAGATTTTGACCGGAGTGAATATTATAATTGTATTGTAGGAATAAAAAATACAAGAATAAATAATGAAGGTGACTATGTTGGCTTCCATACTAGAGCCAGTTCAGGTGGTATTAAAGACATGTGGAGTAGTTCAACTATTAGGGATAATGAATGGCACCATATCGTCTGGGTTTTTGATAGTGAACAAGTCTATGATAAAAAAATCTATATTGATAACCAATTAGATAGTCAACAAGACGCATATAGCACTAATGTTGGTTTAGGTTCAGGAGCAAACCGATATGGATTTTTAGGAGATGGATCTGAGGCAAATAGTTATAATGCAAATAGAAATAAAATTTATTTTCAAGGGTCAATGAATAAAGTTTCAATATGGCATAAGGCATTCTCAGCTAATGAAATCTCTTATTTAGAAAATATACCTGAATCTGATTATGATGATAATGATTTGGTTGCCTATTGGCCAATGGATGAAGGATCAGGAAATACTTTAAACGATAAAAGTAATAACAACAATAACGCAATAACTTTCAACAATCCGACTTGGGGTACTCGCCAAAATTCAGGGCAAGGAACAGTAAGTAATGAAACTATAACTATCTCAAGCTTGAACAATGAAAACACACTCATGCATGATGGAACAATTAATTTTAATAATTGCACGATCAATGGTCCGGGTAAAATTCTTGTTTCAGGCGACTTAACTTTTTCTGGTGGAACATTAACTGGGAGTATTGATATAATATCAGGGGGAAAGATCACCGCTGATGGGACAATAATTGGAAATTCTTTAACAAATAGTTGTGTCTTATATTCAACCTCGGATATTTTAATTACCGCAAGCACAATCTATGGCATTATTATTTGTAATGGTGAGAATCTAAAAGTTCAGTCATCAAGCTCTATTAATGGAGCTATTTATAGTAATTCAGTTAACACTGAAATAAATAGTTCAGCAGTAACCGGTTCTGTTGTTTCAAAATATAGTTTGTCACTTGAAAGTAGCACCCTAAACAAAGGTTCTCTGCCCCAAATCTTCGGAACTAGCTATGGGTTTAAAAATATGATTATCCCAGGTAGTTATAAAGAGTTTTAATAGTAGAAAAAACTTTTATCAATTTACAAATAAAAATTCATTCCCTTTCTTCAAGCGACATAAAAGCCTCTTTTTTAAAAATTGTAAAGAAACTTCTCCTTTAGAGGTTTTTTTATTAAATTATTAAAGTTATTTAGACCCGAGGTAGGTCAAGGCTTCGTAATTGAAGGCTGAATTTTTCATTTTACAAAAAAATTGAGAGGTAAATAATGATTATTATATTAATCATAGGGATTATTTCATTGATATTTGGAATACTGCTA
>CAYFIF010000144.1:0-5056 GCA_964343085.1 uncultured bacterium
ACTTCAACCGAAACACCAATAATTACTATTTTATTAAAAAAAGGAGATTTTTTTAAATCAAATTCAGTCCCTATCCCCATCATTTCCATCATTTCTTTTCTTTCAGTTTCATTCTCCATTGCTAATATCCATTCAGGAACTTCACCAGGAAGAAATTGACTCATCCAGTCGAGATCCTCTGATAATTCGAATTCTTTGGTATCCAGTATTTGTGTTAGAGAATATCTTGGGAAAGTCCCCCAAGATCGAGCACTTTGATTACCTGGCATTTTGTAGCCAGAAGGAGGCCCATAGTAATTGACTAAAAAGTTATTACTTTTACCATAAGCTTTTATTTTTAATGTATCAAATTCCCAAATTTTTTTAATAGGATTAAATTTAGGTTCAACACCATCAGGAATATCTAAAAATTCTTGTACACATTTTAGCCCAAGAGATAAATAGGCTTTTTGTGTAGTGTCATGCTCTAGAAAGCCTGCTATGCTATATTGCCGAGAAAAACCATCTATATCAAGCATATCATTAATCAAACCAATACTTGGTTTAGCATCCATAATTTCAGAAACTGGATAAGCAATGTACTGTGGGGGAATTCTGTTTGGTTCTCTTACCATTTTAACATCCATTACTACTTTTGTTCCATTCTTTTTTGCATTGAGGATTGACTCTCCTAGAAGTACATCACCATGTCCTGGTAAATACTGTCTAAAATCATCTGGTAAATTATTGCTAACACTGCGTAAATATTCTGATCTGGAATCAGGAGAATCAAATTGAATATCAAAAGCAATCACTTTTGCTCCTGCCATGGTTAAGTTATCAATTACTCGGGCCCAAATATCTCCTCTAGGGTAAGGCCAAGGAACTTTTTTTTCTTGCAATAAACGCCATGCTTCATCATCTACATCTACCATAACCACATCTGTCCCAATATCAATTATTGTAGAGTCTGCTGCACGCCAACCGGTTAATGGACCTCGAACAGAATGAAATCGATAATCATATGTTTTTAGTTCAGAATAATCAAATACACCAAACCAATGTAAAAAACATACAATAAAAATAGACCCTCCAGTTAGAGAAATATCTATACTATGTTCTTTAAAAAAATTTTTCATTTTCTAATTAAAAACGATACCCTAATGATATGAAAATCCCTGAGTTATTAATAATGATTTTTTCACCTTTGTCATCTATTTTACCATTATCATCATTATCTAAACCATCATTAGTATTACCAGTAGAACTATTAAAACGTATAGATCCATTTGCACTTAGGACCAAATTTTCAATTATATCCAATTCTGCTCCTAATTTTAATCCATAAATCTGCATTTCTTCATTTTTTTCTTTTCCATTTGTCATATAATCTATACCAGTTTTAACTAACAATTGATTTTGAAATATTTCATTTATCTTATCCAACCAATATAACGAAGGAAGGTTAATATCAAAATTGTATTGAAAATTTGAAGAAAAAGAAAGCCAAGAGCTTTCAGTCGTACCCTTTTTATTAATTGAGTTGCTGCCATCGTTAGCTAAAAATGGGGTATAAATAGAAGTTTTATTAACAGAAAAAGAAGTTTTAAGAGAATTATTAAATTTTGATGAAATATTAGCAGAATAATTTTTCATATTCGATTTTTGAAATAAATAATCATTCTGTCTTTCCAATGCTAAATTGTCAACATACGAAATCGAATTAACATTTAGAGCAATTGTGCTGGAAGAATTAGGTCCAGAACTCGGAATATTAATGGAAACTAAGGAGTTTATAGCCTGGGAGTTCTCCCTCTTATCAGCCAAAATATCACCATAACTATTCATTTCAAGACTATCTATTCCATTAGTCTGATTTATTGATCTAAGATTAAATATTAAAGAAACAGCGCCAGGCCCTGGAACTAATGTCGTATTTAAAATCATTGTCCTTGTTTTTAAAGGATTCGCTACTGTCTCTGATAGACTGTTATCTTTATAGTTATAGCCCACAAGTAACATTAATCTTCTGCCTAAAAGTGATAACCTATCATTAATAATAAATTCTCTAATGTTATTTGTTAAATACGGATTTCCATAGCTTTTATACTCAGGACCTATCTGTCTGTATTCTACTAATACGTTATTAAGAGAATAACTTCCTTTAAGACGTATATTATAAGCAGAAGATGGCATATTTAGGATCGCCCTGATTGGGTTTTTCTGAAATGTAATAGGATCAAGAGGTACCAAAGGAACCATATACAATGGATGAATAGTTATAATATTTTTATAGGTCTCTGGATCAGGAAAGTCATCAATAGGAATATCCATTATAGCATTATCATCCAGAGTATCCAAGAGAACATCAGCAGCATCTAATGATATCACACCTTCAGAAATATTATTATTAGTCCATGTCATATTCCACGCCATTTGAAAAACTAATTGTCTATTGTCAAATGCTTTTTCTAAATCAAATCCTATTGCAAGATTTTCAATCGGTTTGCCATCAATCCAATCATTTTCTTTAATCTCTATTGTGTCAAGAGGATTAATAATATCTGACAAAAATTCTGAATAAGAATAAATACCACCATCGATATCATCTAATGAACTGTCTATCTCAAAAAGACTTGCTCCAGGCACTTTCATACTAATTTTAGAAAAATTATCCTTAACCTTCATAAAATGAAAACCTGTGGTGAAAGTTTTAAATGCATTTATCTCCAATCTAGTAGCTAAAATATCACGAGGAAAAGTGTATCCGCTTCTGGTAAGATGATATATTTTACCACCGGTTGGACCGATTTCTAAATCATCTTCAATAATTTGTATAGCACCATCTAGTTTATTTTGATATTGAACTGCTCTATTTAGCTTACCATTTACGTATTGAATCTTCAAATATGGCAATTTTAAACTAAGATATTGACCTCGCACTCTTTTACCATCTAGAATGTAGGGTGATAAAGAAGGGTATGCATCTCCAGTTTCATACGTAAAATAATCGGTAAATCTTAAAGATAAAGTTGTCCGATCCAGCGGCTGCATATAAATTGACTCTCTGCTTGATTTTTTTAATGTGAAATTGGCTTTAATCCAGCTTAATTCTCCTTCAATTTTTCCATTATATACTATATCAGAAACCACATTGCGAGATGCAGTATTTCTACTATTTTTACCATTAAAATACCCTTTATATTTAAATGACTCTGCCATATTTCGAGCACCTTTACTAACACTAAATGTCCAATCAATAGGTATTATGTCTAAACCATATGTAGATTTAAATAATACTTTTATATTGTGCAATCCTATTTGGAGCTCTTTATCAGGTATGAAAGATAAAACTTCACCATCTATAATTGAGTTTTCAGTTACATCATCTCCATCTAATAATAAAATATAATTATTCTGGTCAACAATAGGCGCATTAAATAAAGAAAGAGAGACTACTATCTCATCTGGTTTATTGATTGATCCTGGCTCAGGTGCAAGTATTAAAATATCAGCATCAATATAATTATCCGAAGTACCCTTAATAGATTTTTGATTTTGAAAACCTGATTTAGCCATCGAAACTGAAAAATTCAAAGGAGAATTAAATGGATCAATTGCCAAAGGAACACCTATTTGACCTCCCTTTTCATTTTGGAATATAACTAGATATTCGATATAGGGTGGTTGGACTCTTACTCCTGGTATAAGACCTATCCAAGATCCATTTTCAAATTCCATCTCAGCCTCTTGATAACTGATTTCGCCTGCTTGCCTAAAAAATAATGTCCCAGATAAAATATTATCATTATCCTCCAAAATAACAATAATTTCAACGTCCATGGCTGACTTTACATTGGAGGGTGAAAGATGGTAAAATGGCTCAGAGATCTGTCCGTAAAGATAATTAAATGAAATTAATAATATTAAAAATAATTTATTCAAAACCGGGGACAATCTGTAAAATAAAATTCTGGAAAAAATTACTGATAATCAATTATCAATACTTTTTGGGCGCCGTTAGGACCTTCCAAATAAATACGCAGTTGAGATGCACTCTCGCCGGTATCGGTAGGATCAGATGGAATTGTACTTGGATCTGTTTCATTAGCTGTTACTTGTCCATCAAGAGTAGATAGCCCTGTTGTACCAGAAGTCACATCAACCTCTTGACCTGTCTCTGAATTGATAAGTGAGATAACTCCTTCTAGTCCTATAACTTGATCACCCAATGATGGATCAGATAGCATCCAAAAATCAGTTCCTTTTACAGAAGCAACTGAAGTTGGCGTTTGTATAATAAAATCAGTGTTTTGCTTTACAACAGTAGCCCTAATTGTTCCACCATCCATATTTATTTTTTTTGAGATACTTGCTGCTGTACGCTGCCCGGTGACAACTACCTCAGAGTTTTCTTTTATTTTTAATGTAGATTTATCATCAATAAAAATCAACGCAGCAAACCCATCTCTTCCAGATCTTATTTTATCTCCATCACTTAAGATTGTTCCGGGTTTTAATCTAGAAAATGTCTTTTCACCAACTATCATCCTCTCAACCCCACCCTTTATTTTAGTTGCTACAGCAATTTTTTCTGAGTAAAGTAGAGAAAAGAAAAAGAATAGATAGATAAAGCAGATAATAGATTTCATTATTCTATAGCCAAATTTTTTATTACTACATTTTGGTTCATAATTTGATTAAGTAAATAACTAACACTCGATTCATCTACATTTACCCCATTAATTTCAAGTTGCCCGCTTGGTACAAAACCCTGAAGCTCATTACCTTGACCAAATATTGCATTAAATTGATCATCACCAATTGCTTGCTTCAAAGCCAATAATAAAGCATTATTTATCGGATTAGTATCATCCATCTGCCCGGAAACACCAATTTTAAAAGAATAAATTGAAGACACTAGCTCTTGTTCTCCTGCAGTAGTTGGCATAGTTTTTTTAACTTGCCATACATATACATTGCCCTCTTCAAGAGGGTATGCACCACTAAATGGATACTGAAAACTATTTACATTATCTATCTGGTACCAATATTCGTTTTGATCAAAAGGTAAAAC
>CAYFIF010000145.1:0-5025 GCA_964343085.1 uncultured bacterium
ATGCTTTTTTTTACAGACCAAGGAAAGTGTTTTTGGTTAAAAGTATATGATATTCCACAAGGAGGTAGGGCAACCAGGGGTCGAGCCATTGTAAACTTGATAGGTTGTGATCCCGGAGAGAAGGTTGAGGCTTTTGTGAGTGTAAAAGAATTTAATGATGACCATTATATTGTGATGGCTACACGAAACGGTATAATAAAAAAGACGGTTTTATCTGCTTATGGTAACCCAAGAAAAGGCGGAATATATGCTATCGAAATAAGAGATAAAGACAAGCTTATTGAAGCTCGGATAACAAATGGAGATCATGATATTTTACTTGGAACAAGAGAAGGGAAATCAATAAGGTTTTCTGAGTCAAATATAAGACCTAGCGGTAGAAAAACTATGGGTGTAAAAGGAATTACCCTAAGCTCAAAAGAGGACTATTTGGTTGGAATGTTGGTTGTAAAAAGAGAGGGAACAATTTTAGTTGCTACAGAAAAAGGGTATGGTAAACGCACCGACATTATACAATATAGGACACAAACAAGAGGAGGAAAAGGAGTTATGACAATGCGCTGTACGGAAAAAACGGGAAAGATGGTTAAAATAATGGAAGTGGTTGATTCAGATGATTTAATTGTTATTACTGATTCAGGGGTTCTTATGCGGCAGCCCGTTGGTGATATAAGAGCTATCGGTCGTGTTACACAAGGGGTTCGATTGGTTAAGTTGGATGATGGTACAACAATCTCATCAATAACAAGGGTGGTGAGTGAAGATGAGACCCCTAAAAACCCCATAGAAATAGAAGCAAAAGAAAATGGTATAGAAAAAAAGAATGATTGATAAAAACACATACGATAGTGTTTTATCGCGTGTGGAAAAAGCAAAAAAAAAATCCAAAAAAGAACAAAAAGTTGAAATTGTTGCCGTAACAAAAACCCACCCGACATCATATGTTTTATCAGCCTATAAACTTGGTTTGCGCCATATAGGCGAAAACAGAGTGCAAGAGGGTCAAAAAAAACTAGAGGATCTTCAAAAAACCCCCCTTTTTGGTTTAACAAAAAGATTTATTGGGCACCTACAGTCTAACAAAGTAAATAAATGTCTTAATTGTTTTGATACGGTAGACTCTGTTCATTCATTTAATTTAGCAAAAAAAATATCAAACAGGGCGGAAACACTTGGAAAAACTTTTCCAGTTTTATTAGAAGTAAAAACCAGTGAAGAAAAAACAAAATCAGGCTTTGATATAAAAAACACAGAAGACATGCTGTTATGCGCTGAACTTCCAAATATTCATGTTCGTGGCTTAATGACAATGGCTCCCTTTACTAAAGACAAAGGAAAAAAAAGACACTCATTTGCTTCTTTGAGGGTTTTATTTAAAGAGCTAAATAAAATAAAACCACAATTAAAGATGTCTGTCCTTTCTATGGGAATGAGCTCTGACTTTGAAATAGCAATAGAAGAGGGGTCAACGATGATTCGGCTGGGAACAGTGTTGTTTGGAAAAAGAAATGCACTAAGCCGATAAACCCAAAGCAATTTTTGCTCCAAGTTTAACATTGTTTATTGCAAGAGATTTGTTGGCCGCTAGGGTTTGTCCTTTTGTGGCAACAAACAATTCATTTAATAAAAAAGGGGTTAAGTCTTTCCCTGAAATTTTTAAAAACCTTGCCTTTTTTAAAGCAGCTTTAATTTTCGTTTTTATTTCTGAAGGCATAATTTGAGTTTTTTTAGGTATTGGGTTTGAAATTAAAACAGAGGAGTTGTAACCAAAAGAAAGGTGGTTTTTAAAAACATTTATGATTGTTTTCACGGAATTAACTTTTTGAATTGGAAATTCTGTTTCTCTTGAATAGAAAGCGGAAAAGGTTTTTATTCCATAACCCAAAACAACAACACCATTTGTTTCTAGCGCTTCAACTGTTTTTTTAATGTCTAAAATTGCTTTTGCTCCTGATGAAACAACGATTATAGGAGTCTCTTTTAAAGCGAGGATGTCTTGCGAAACATCTATTGTTTTGTTGAAACCTCTATGGACACCACCAATTCCTCCGGTGGAAAAAACTTTAATTCCAAGGCTGTTTGAAATTTGCATTGTTGCTGAAACCGTTGTTCCTCCAGACCAGTTTTTAGCTACAGCAACACCCAAGTCTCTTCTAGATATTTTATTCACTTTTTTATTTATGGAAATAAAACCCAGTTGTTCTGCTGTGGTGCCAACGCATATTTTTCCATTTATCACACAAATCGTAGCAGGAACAACCCCGATAGATCGACAAATGGTTTCCGCTTTATAAGCAAACTTTAAATTATCGGGGTATGGCATACCGTGCGTAATTATTGTTGACTCAAGGGCCAGTATAGGCGCGTTGGTGTTTATTGCTTTTTTTACTTCTTTTGATATGATGATGTGTCTAATAATATTTTAAAACCTAAATTTTATCACTGCTTTTTATAAACTTTTCTAATAATAATATACAAGTTAAATGGTAAAAATAGACCCACTTAAGTTTGGACTGTCAAAGAGGATGGCCATATATGAAAATAAAAACAAAATAACAATAAAAATAACAAGGAAAACCCGAATTATTATGAAAGACGGCCATAGACTTTTAAACGCTGCAAACAAAATAAAAAAAATAAGAGAACAAAAAGACATATGTTTAAATACCAGCGCTCCTATTTGCAGTAAAACAAAAAAGTTTTTGGAAGATCGAGGTATCTCAGTTTTTGAATTATAAAACTCTAGACACGGAAGCCGCGTTAAATTGATTTTTCCAAAAGACAAAAATATTTCTAAAGAGGTTTTTTTCTTAGCGCTGCCGATTATATTAAGCAACCTTAGCCGTGTTTTAATGAGCGTAGTCGATATAGCCATGGTTGGGCGGCTAGGAAAAGAAGCAATAGCCGCAACAGGAATGGGGGGGATGTTAATGTGGGGTGCTCTAAGCGTTGTTCTTGGTATAAGAACCGCGGTCCAAACGGTCACCTCAAGAAGGATCGGCCAAAAAAAAGAACAAGAATGTGGGATTGCCTTTCACAATGGTTTGATTATGGCTTTAGTTTATGGTTTGCCGGTGTCTGTTTTGGGTTTTTTATTATCACAAAAAGCAGTGCCTTTTTTTATTAAAGACGACTTGGCAACACCCCTTGCAATCGAATATACAAGCATTGTTTTTATAGGAATTGTTTTTTCGGCAATCAGTTTTGTTTTTGTTGGTTTTTTAACAGGTGTTGAAAAAACAAAACCACACCTGGTTGTTACTGTTTTAAGTAACTGTTTAAATGTCTATTTAAACGCGGGTTTTATTTATGGTGCCGAAGGTGTTGAAAGCTTAATTAAATCAAAGTTTTCGAGCCTAAGTTTTCTTTCTGGATTGTGGACATGGGCACCTTTTCCCGCATGGGGAGTTAAGGGAGCTGCGGTTGCAACCCTGCTGGCAACAATATTTATGTGTGTGCATTATTCTTATTATTTGTTTAATAAAGAAATGATAAAGCGCTTTTCTGTCTTTTCTTTTTCTTTTGATATTAAAACCATGAAAACGCAACTAAGGTTAGCGGTTCCACAAGGCTTACAAGAAACAACAATCGCTTTCGGGTGGAGTGTTTTTTATAAAATTATGGGTATAATTGGTTTGGCTGAACTTGCAACAACAGAGTTGGTTTTTGTGATAATGCATGCTTCTTTTATGCCAGCGATTGGCGTTGGTCAAGCTTGTGCCACGCTTGTTGGAAAATATATGGGAGAAAACAAAATAGAAAAAGCAGAAATAAGCATATTTGAATCTGTTAGAATATCAGAATATATAATGGGAACAATGGGAATTGCTTTTTTTATGTTTCCTGTTTTTTTCCTAAAGTTTTTTACAAATGACCCGGAAATTATAAGCCTTGGGATAATTGGTTTAAAGGTGGTTGGTGTTTTACAGTTTGTTGACGCTGTGGGAATGACTCTTTGGTTTGCTTTGTCCGGAGCTGGAAACACAATATTTCCAGCGCTCATAGAATCGCTTCTTATTTGGTTTGTAATGATTCCAGGGAGTTGGCTAATTGGGGTTTATCTCAATGTTGGTTTTGTTGGGCCATTTGCGTTATTACCTATAATATATATTACATTTTCAACTATTATGGTTTTTAAAATTCGATCCGGAGACTGGAAAAAAATCAAGGTTTAGCTTTATACAGTTCATTCTTTTTAAAGGGGGATTGATTGTAAGTTCAAGCCCAGAATCCATTAAAAAAAAACAAATTATATGTCTAAGTCCTATATTGATTCCGACCCCCAGGAAACACAAGAGTGGATAGAATCTGTTGATGATGCTTTGGAAGAGCACGGCTATGAAAGAACAAGGTTTTTATTAGAAAAGCTTATAGACCACGCACAAACCCAAGGAGCGCGGCTTCCATTTAATACAAACACGCCATATATAAACACCATATTACCCATACAACAACCAGCGTATCCGGGCGACAGAAAAACAGAAAGAACAATAAAATCAATTGTTCGTTGGAATGCTATGGCAATGGTTTCAAAAGCAAACAATGAAACACCGGGTATTGGTGGGCACATTTCAACATATGCCTCTGCTGCAAACTTGTATGAAGTTGCTTTTAATCATTTTTTTAAAGGAAGCAACCACCCCTCGGGTCCAGATCTTGTTTTTTTTCAGGGTCATGCTTCTCCAGGCATTTATTCCAGAGCTTTTTTAGAGGGGCGTTTTAACGAAGATCACCTTAATAACTTTAGAAGAGAGCTTTCTTCCTCAGGTGGCCTTAGCTCATACCCGCATCCATATTTAATGCCTGATTTTTGGCAATTTGCAACCGTGTCAATGGGGCTTGGCCCTCTTATATCAATTTATCAAGCAAGGTTTATGAGGTATATGTCTGATAGGGGTTTTATCGAAAATTCAGGAAGAAAAGTATGGGCCTTTTTAGGAGACGGCGAAATGGATGAACCAGAATCATTAGGTGGGCTTACGTTAGCCGGAAGAGAAAAGTTAGACAATTTAATTTTTGTTGTTA
>CAYFIF010000146.1:0-5025 GCA_964343085.1 uncultured bacterium
CTCCAAGCCTCTCATAAACTCTTGCTTAGAGTGGTTAAAGAAAAATGGTCTCAAAACTCACCTTAAAGGGGCTTGGAATGATAAAGGCCCTGTTGACCTCAAAGAAAATAAAGAGTGGGAAAAGCTTGAAGTAGAGGAACCTCTTTATTTAGACTTTGATCCTTTTAAAGTTCAAAATGTGGGGGCATCAATTAAAAAGAGTAAAAAGGTTTCAGTTGTTACAAACAAATCATCTTCGCAATCGGCATCAGTGGTTAATTCATTTTTTACTCCTACAATCTTAATAATAATTTCATCAGTTATTGGAGTTGTATTTATCTTAATGGTTTTTTCATGGTGGAAAATTTTCTCTAGATCTAATCAATCAGGTTGGAAGGTTTTAATCCCTTTTTTCAACTTATTTGTTTTAACTAAAATTCTTAAGAAACCAGTTTGGTGGATTGTGATATATACTCTTGCTCCTATAAATCATATAATTATTTCATTACAAATAGCAAAATTATTTGAAAAAAAGATATTATTTGCAATCGGTTTAATTCTATTGCCTTTTATATTTTACCCGATACTTGCTTTAAGTAAACCAAAAATACAGGAGAAACCAGCCTAACATTCTTGGTGCTATTTGTTTGAAAAACTTAAAAGAACACACTCTAAAGTCTAAAATAGTTTTCCAAGGTAAATTTTTGGATGTCCGTTGTGATGAAGTAGCGTTACCAAATGGAAGAAGAAGCACAAGAGAATGGATAAATCATCCAGGTGCATCTGTTATAATTCCAATTTTACCTGATCAGCGCATTGCACTTGTCCGGCAGTTTCGTTATCCTTTAAAAGAAGAGTTTATAGAGTTGCCTGCAGGTAAAAGAGATAAGGATGAAAACTATGAAAATTGTGCTTTGCGTGAATTAGAAGAGGAGACAGGTTATGCAGCCGGGAAACTAACTTTTTTAACAGAAATAGCACCGGCTATAGGGTTTGCAAATGAAATAATGAAAATTTATTTAGCCCAAGATTTGAAAAAGACAAAAAAAGATCCTGATTCTGATGAGTTTGTAGAATTAGTACCCACTACTCTTTCTGAAGCAGTTTCAATGGTCTGGGATGGATCAATTATTGATGTTAAAACTATTATTGGTGTTCTATGGATTGATAAAAACAAAAATTTAATTGAATTTTGATTTTCAAACTTTTTTAATTTTTGCAGTTATTTTTTTTATTAGTTGATGTATATAAATTTTTCTAGACTTGTATTTATATTTTTGATTCTTGGGTTTTCTCAAGCACAAAAAAACAATATATTAATTAACTCTTCCGATTATGGTCTTGGTTTATTTTCTAATATTGGGAGTGAAGGTTTCGAAATTGATGGATATATAGAAGCTAATTTATTGAATGGAATTTTTTTTGAACTTGGAGTAAACCAAATAGATTTTGATGAAGAATCTTCAATGCAATTAACGCCTTCATTAGGTTTCGCTTATGAAATAAAAAATAACATATCTATGGGCTTAGGGTATTCCAGATATACTAATGTCGGGAATAGCAATGGTAATGAAGATGAATTTTTTTTAGGTTCCATTTCTGGGCCACTTACAAGTATTGTTTCATATGAAATAGATTCAAAAGAGTTTAATTATCTTTTTATTTTAAATTTAAATTTTGGACCTTTAAAAACAATTCCAATCAGCATGACCTCTTATAATTATATCGAAAATGATAATTTTGATTTGAATATTAGATTTGAAAGAGAAATCAATAAACACCTAAATATTGGATACATATTATCAAGGGAAAAATATGATTATGAGCCTGGATTCAAGTCTAAGGGTAAAAATTTCAATCAGGGCAAATATGGTAAATCTTCATATTTAAAAAAGGATGAAGATTTTTTTCACATGTTTTATTTAGGCCTTTTATTTTAATTAATTTACTGTTTTAATGATTCTAAATGAATGTTCGTGAGTTTATTACTAATGTTTAAATTTTTTTATTTCAGCCTGATAAAAATATAAAACAATGAAGTCTTTGACAGAAAAAATAAAAAATAAAGCATTGGAGTTAGGTTTCGATCTTGTTGGTGTAGCAGATGTTGATTTAATCGAAAATGAAAAAAATCATTTACATAATTGGTTGGGGATGGGATATCATGCTTCAATGGACTGGATGGAAAAAAGAAAAGAGGAGCGGGGAAATATTCAAAAATATTATCCTGAAGCAAAATCCGTTATCTCTCTAGGCCTTAATTATTACACAAATAAAAAACAATCAGATTTAAGGTCTAAATATAAATTTAGTAATTATGCTTGGGGTGAAGATTATCATATAGTCTTAAAAGAGCGTCTATATATTTTATTAAAATGGATCATGGATAATTTTTCTCATATTAAGGGGATTGCTTGTGTCGATACTTCACCGGTAATGGAAAAAGTATGGGCCCAAAGAGCAGGATTAGGTTGGCAGGGGAAGCATACTAATCTCATTAATCAAGAGCTTGGGAGTTGGTTTTTTTTAGGAGAACTAATACTTAATCATAAGCTTGATTATGACCCACCATTTCAGGAAGATCTTTGTGGTAGTTGTACAGCTTGTATTGATGCCTGCCCTACTCAGGCAATAACTCCATATAAATTAGATTCTGGGAGCTGTATTTCTTATTTAACTATTGAGCATAGAGGAGATTTGCCAAACAATCAAAATGAATTACATGGTTGGATTTATGGGTGTGATATTTGCCAGGAAGTGTGTCCCTGGAACGAAAAATTTTCTACGGTAAGCTCTTTAAAAGAATTTTATCCAAGAAAAGAGATTATCGAAAAATCAGATTTAGGCTGGGAAAAAATAAGTGAAACTGAATTCAAAAAAATTTTTAAAAGATCAGCAGCCAAACGCACAAAGTATAATGGATTAAAACGTAATATAGAGGCTAATTCTCTCTAATAATTATATGTCCATCACCCGAGAATAGGTGTATTGGTATTGTTCCACCTAAAACTTTTCCTGAAGCATATGTTTCATTGTTGTTTATGAATTCAATTGGAATATCTGAACTTATTGTGTTTAGATTTTTATAATTGGAAACTTCAGCCTTGATATTTATGGGCAGGTTTTTTGGTATAGAGATATCAATATTCCCTGCAACAGTCTCTAAACTAATGCTATCATCTCTTCTTGAATAATTGAACGCAATATCAAAGCTAATATTACCAAAAGATGTAAAAGCCTGGATTGGACCGTAAATATTTGTACCTGATATATTACCTTTTTCCACATCAATAATTACAGGACCGTTCAAATAATCTGTAATAATATCACCGTTTGTTGATGTTATATTACAAAGTCCGTAGAGTGACTCGATTGAAATATCTCCATTTTTTATTTGCCCGTAGAAGTCACCTTTTATTTCTTTGGCAATTATATTTCCATAGGATAAATGACACTGGATATTACCATTCTTTAAGTTATTTAGATAAACTGAACCTAATTTATTCATTAATTCTAAATTACCAATTAGCTCATTAATGAATGTATCACCAGAAGAAGAAGATATGAAAAAATTAGCTTTGTTTTTATTTATTCTTATATTTCCATTGTTTGTATTAGCGCGAAAATCCCCAGTACAATTTTGAATGATTATGCTACCTGCGTAGGTATTAATTTCAACATTTCCAAAAATTTTATCCAATGAGATATCTCCTCCGGAAGAAAAAATTTTTATGTTGCCATTAATTTGGTTTGCATTAACGTTACCACCTGATAAAGAAATATATAAATTAGTATTTATTGGAATGTTTAAGATATAATTTGAGGAATATTTATGATTAATGTTTTTCATGCTTTTTATATCTATCCTTTGATCATTATGAAATACATTTAAAATATTTTTTTCTTTAGATTGTGTATTTTCTTTTAATAAATCCCAATCAAAAAAATGGTTGGCTATTAGCATGACTCCGGACCCCATATGCCCATTTATTTTAATATCACCTTTAACATCTATAATATTAATGATACATGTACCATCATCTTTAATCTTATCAAATTGATATTTTTCTTGATAGGAAAATAAGTTTTCTGTTAAAGAATCTAGGTTTGATTGTGAAAATAAATATGATTTAGATAGTAATAAAAATAAAACAAATTTAGTTTGAATTATGAAATGTGGATTCACAATTATATGTGAAGCGCTATATAAAGGGTTTTAAAGGCCTGTTTCTTTAACGGTCTTTTTTACAGCATCTAAGGTGTTATTTAGATCTGCTTTTTCTTTTTCTGAAAGAGTAAAGGCTAAAATTTCTTCAACTCCATTTGAACCAATAACAGTTGGTACGCCAATAAAATATCCTTCTATACCGAATTCTCCTTCGCATAATGCAGCACAGGGGATAACACGTTTTTTATCTCTAAGATAAGATTCTGCCATTTCTATGGCAGATTGAGCGGGAGCATAAAAAGCAGAACCATTTCCAAAAAGTTTCACAATCTCTCCACCTGCAACACGTGTCCTATCTTCAATTTCTTTTAATTTATCCTTTGATATAATATCTAAAATTGGAACGCCTCCAATAGTTGCGAGTCTAGATATTGGCACCATAGTATCTCCATGGCCACCTAAAACCATGCATGTGACATCTTGAACAGAATATCCTGTTTCCATGGCTATAAATGTTCTAAATCGTGTACTATCAAGAGCGCCGGCCATACCGACAACTCTATTCTTTGGAAATCCTGAGATCTTATAAAATGCGTAAACCATTGCATCTAAGGGGTTAGATATAACTATTACAAAAGAATTAGGTGCTTTTTCTTTTATTTCTTTTGCAACATTTTTAATAATTCCAAGGTTTATTTCTAGAAGATCTTCTCTATCCATTCCAGGTTTTCGAGGTATACCAGCTGTGATAATAAAAAGATCAGAATCAATAAGGTCATTCCAATCTGAAGTCCCTGTAATATTGGTATCATAACCATCATGGGGGCGTAATTGCATTAGATCAAGAGCTTTTCCTTTTACCATTCCTTCAGCTTGGG
>CAYFIF010000147.1:0-5008 GCA_964343085.1 uncultured bacterium
AAATAAGCCTATTTTTCCAAAAAATTTTATTTTTATCTAAAGCGAAAAAAATATTTTTCTTTACAGCCTCAGAGGCATTAGGAAACAGTTTTTTTATTTCATTTTTATCAATTATTTTAATAATTACATATAATAAAATTTGTATAGGAATAAGTGATAAAATTAGTGGATATCTAAACTCCATTAAAATTTACTCCTAAAAACCAATTTTCGAATTATTTCCATAACTATTCCTATAATTAATCCAGGGATTAAAAACCAACCATATAACTCGTCATACCTATTATATTCTTTTATATCAATCTTGGATTTTTCTAACTCATCTATTTCTTTGTAAATTATTTCAAGAGCTTTTTCATTATATGCACGAAAAAATTTTCCACCTGTTTTTTCAGCAATAGTTTTTAAAGTTTCCTCATCAATCTCATTCTTAATTAAGCCTCTTCCAGGTATTCTAGTATATGATTTATTTGTACCAGCTCCGATGGTATATATTTTTACATTATACTGCGCTGCCAAATCACTAGCTGTTATTGGATCAATTTCTCCTGAATTATTACTCCCATCCGATAATAAGACCATAACCCTATTCTCAACTTTTTTATTTTTAAGTCTATTGATGGCATTTGCGATTGCCATCCCTATGGCTGTTCCATCATACTGTTTAGAAACAATAGAAATTTCATCAATTAAGTTAATCAATACATCTTTATCAACAGTTAATGGACACTGAATGAATGATTCTTTAGCAAAAACAAGAAGACCTATTCTATCTTCTTGACGCATCTTAACAAATTCTGAAGCAGTCCTCTTAACTACTTCTAGCCGGTTAGGTTTAAAATCATCTGCAAGCATACTGCTACTTATATCTAAAACCATCATTAAATCAATTACTTCAACTTCAGTTTCTTGGACATTACCTACTAATTGCGGCCTAGCCATACCAAATATAATTAAAGTAATAACTAATGCTTGCATAAAAACTATTATTTTATATTTTATTAAGCCTTTATTTATAATTTCTTTAGAAATAAAAATAACCGATGATATTTTAATAATACCATCATTTTTTTGGTTAACTGATAATTTCAGAAAAACAAAAAAAGGTAATATAATAAAAAGTATTAGGAACTCAGGATTCTCAATATTCAGCATAAATTCTAATAATTTTATATAGGTAATTAAAACTTATACATTAATATATTGTATAGGTTACTTAATTAAGTTATTTAAAATATTTGAAAGATATAATTAATTTTAATTATCTGTTTTTTTATTTGATTCAGATTCATCATAGTCATCAGCAGCTTTAATAATCTCTTTTTTACTATTATTTACAGCATCTTTAAACTCGTGGATTCCTTTACCTAAACCTCTTGCCAATTCGGGCAATCTTTTTGCACCAAAGAGAAGTAAAATAACTAAAAGAAGAATAATAACCTCTCCAGTACCTAGATTTAAAAATGCTACAAAAATATCAAGTGTTTTCATTTAACCCTCAAAATTTTAACGAAAATAACGTAAAATATAATAAGCAACAGTTAATCCTATTACACTAGTAAAATTTAGACTCATGGCTAGTCCAAATTTAAATGTAATTATTTTTAAATCTAGAACTATCACGCCCATTTCATTTCCAGCTAAACCACCAATATCAATAGATAAACTAGTTAAGAAAAAATCTTTAACAACTCCAGAAGGTAATATCCAACCTAGTAAATTACCTATCACGCCTCCAATCGCAGCACCTACAAACAATCCAACCGCAATTAATGACACACTCCGTTTATTCATATAATTTATTTTTGCTTACATTAATATTATATGCTGATGTTTCGGAAAGTCTGTTTGGATTGGACAACCACTTTATAATCCCTATTATTATATATGTCAATGACATAGGTAATAACACATATCCCCTAAAAAAGTATAATAATAGTAATGATATAAAAAATGTAACTAGAGATATAGAATTTTTTATACCTGAATGGAATGAAAATAAAGGGAATTTTGCAAAAGGTATGGGACTAATCATTAATATTGCCAGACTGAAAGTAAGCACCAATGCTGTCCTTGGGTCGCCTATATTATTATATATCTGATTGTTAAAAAATAAATAACTAAATAAAGTAATTGTAGCAATTGGAGTTGGTAACCCTATAAAATATTTTAAATTCTTATCTATTGGAGATAGATTAAATTTAGCTAAACGAATTGTGCCAAACATAAGAGGGATAAAACTAATTACACCTCCAATTAGTGCTGGTAGCCCATCAACATATAAGGAATAAATCAAAATTGATGGAACGACACAAAAAGAAACAGTATCAGCCATAGAATCGAATTCTAAACCAAATTTTGAATCTATACCTAGTAACCTAGCAAGTTTTCCATCAAAAGCATCAAATAATGCTGCAACTAAGATAAATATTCCCGCTTTTAATGGCATCCCATTTAAGATAAGTCCTATTGATAGAAATCCCAAAAACATATTGACTAGCGTCAAAATATTTGGAATAAACCTTTTGTTTATATTTTTTTTCATTATTAACTAAAATTTGGCTATGATTGTTTCATTACCTATTACTTTTTCTCCAACATTAACTTTTAAATTTACATCTTTTGGCAAAATTAAATCAGTTCGAGATCCAAATCTTATAAAACCTAATCTATTTCCAATTTGCATCGTTTTGCCTTCAATAGCATAACAAATTATCCGTTTAGCAATCAAACCTGCTATTTGTTTAATTTTTATCATGCCTATTTTGGTATCAATTAAGATTTCTGTCCTTTCATTTTCATCAGAAGATTTATGATCAAAAGCAGCTAAAAATTTTCCAGAAACATAATTAACTTTGATAAACTTACCATTTATTGGCATCCTATTAACATGAACATTATAGACATTTAAGAAAATTGAAATAATCAAAGATTCGCCTAATTGAGGATCGTTTATATTTTGAATTTTTGTTATTATTCCATCAGCAGGCGAAATAATTATATTTTCTTCATTAGGTAAATTTCTCTCTGGATCACGAAAAAAGATTAATCCAAAAATCAAGAACATGAACAAAACTAAACTAAAATAAAAACTGTAATTAAAATACCAAGATATTGATAAAATAATAATAAATAGAATAAATAATGGATATAGAACAAAATTTCCCTCTTTTGCGAATTTCATATTAGTTTTTTTCGTACCTTCCAAGTTGCATTTTTATAGTCTTCCTCTTACCTTCTCTAAAAATATTTAGATTTAATATATCTCCTGATCTAAGATCTTTTTCTAAAATTAGTTCTCTAATATCGTTTGGTTCGGATACAGATAGACCATTGACAGAAATAATAATATCCCCTGGTTCCAAACCTGATATTTTTGCAGCACTTTTTTCTGCTACATCCACAATAATTACACCTTCACTGATAGGTATATTTAGATATCTTGCTATACTTCTAGTTATTGGTTGAACTACTAATCCAGTAGAGTAAGCTCTATCAATTCTACCTTTAGACCTTAGTTCTCTGGCTATTTTTTTAGCCGTATTAATTGGAATAGCGAATCCAATACCAATAGAGCCTTGGGCATAATTTGAACCAGTAAAAATAAAAGTACTAATTCCTATTACTTCTCCAAGGGCATTGACTAATGGCCCACCAGAATTGCCAGGGTTAATAGCAGCATCAGTCTGTATCATATTTTGAAATACTCTACCAGATTCTTTTTGATGACCAAAATCCATATGAGTTGCACTAATTATGCCAACGCTAGCTGAAGGTTTGTTACTAACTGAAAATAATTGGAATGGGTTTCCTAAAGCAATAATCCATTCACCAATAATTAAATCATCTGAATCACCAAGTTTAGCATATGGGAAATTATTCCCCTTTAATTTTAATAATGCTAAATCTGATGTTTCATCACTTCCAACCAATTCGGCATCATATTCATTACCACCAGTTAGTGTAACAGTAATTCTATCAGCTGAGGCAATGACATGTTGATTGGTCATCACATAGCCATCTGGACTAATTACAACACCACTTCCAGAAGACTTCATCGGTATAATATCGCGAGGAAAACCAATTCCAAAAAAAGGATCAAATGAAAAAGAAGAAATATGCTGTTCAATATTAATACTTGCAATAGCTGGGCCGACCTTATTAATCGCACGCGTAATAGCAGTTTCCCTAGTTTTAGATATATTATCTGAAAATAAAAAGCATATTAAGAGAAATTGAGAGACGGATCTAATCTTCATAATAGATATTTTCTAAAAACAAACCTTGAGGAGGCGCTTTATGAACATATGCTGATTTTGAGGGTTTATTTAACATATCAAATAATGTTTTTTTAAAATCATTTTTATGAAAAGTTTTTACCATAGTGCCAACTAAATATCTAACCATATGATGCAAAAAACGATTTCCTAAAATAAAAAAACAAATAAATTGGTCAACTTTTTTCCACTCAGTATCATAAATAATACAATTAGTATTATTATTCATAGCATTATATTTGGAAAAAGATAAAAAATCATGCTGACCTTTAATTATTTCTGCCATCATACTTAATCTAGAAATATCCAAATCATTAACTATCCAAGATTGATTCCGATATAAAATTGAATCGCCAGAATAACATTGATACTTATATAAACGTTTAGTAGCATCATATCTGGAATGAAAAGCCTGTGAAACTGTTTGCACTCTCATAATTTGACAATCTTTAGGCAACCTTGAATTGATTAATCTCATTATAATATCATCATCTAATTTTGATTTAAAGTCAAAATGTGCTACCTGACCGATTGAATGCACTCCAGTATCTGTCCTACCAGCAGCATAAAGGGAGATTCTTTTATTATGATTAAACACATTTTTCAAGGTTTCTTCAATAACGCCCTGCACTGTTCTTTTACCATCTTGCAATTGCCAACCATGAAATTCCGTACCATCATATTGGATTGTAATTTTTAATCGTTTCAATTTTTTATTAATTCAAATAATT
>CAYFIF010000148.1:0-4977 GCA_964343085.1 uncultured bacterium
ATACCTTGAATCGTAGCCTCCCCATAATCAGCATAAATATTGCTAATGTTAAAACATGGGAGATGTTTTTTTACCGGATCTCTTAGACGGAGTTTTTGCTTATCACGAAGCTGAAGGATCGCAATACTAGTAAATAATTTTGAGATTGAGCAGATACTGTATATCGTTTTTGAGGTAGCCGGAGTATTTTTTGATGGATTAGATAGTCCAAAACCTTCACTCCATAACAATTCTTGATCATGTACGATAGCCACAGATATTCCTGGAATCTCTTCGTAATCCTTCTGTGCATCTAACCAGATTTTTATTAGGTTTAATGCTTCTAGAATCTTTAAATCTTTTTTAATGCTAGATTTTTGGCTATCTGGGTAACTCAAAGAAAGAATAAGTAACATTGATACGAAATATTTTAGCATTTTTTTAAGAACTGTTTGCCATATTAATTAGATTCACTTATTTCTCTATTAACTAATAATACTCAATATATTAAATATTACATAAAGCAGTCATCATAATGTAATTATAATATCCCAATTTTATTATTGTTATGGATATTTTTTGTTTGCACATTGACAGTTAGATTTCATTTAATAAATAATGGAGACAAAAATGCATTATAGGATTACAAAAGTACACCATGAGGCTGGTAATAGGTCTAAGCTCGTTGAGGTTTTAGAGTCTAAGAAAAACAATTTGAATTCTTTTGATGGTTTAATTAATGTTAGGTTGGTCGGGGTTAATGATACCGTAACAATTGCAATTTCAGAATATGAATCTGAAGAAAAACTAAAAAATGTGGAGGTGAAATTTCAGGAACTAATGGTTGATATGATTCCTCTAATGTCTGAGCCACCAGAAGTTCATAATGGGGATGTATTTTGGGAGCACCAGAACTAGAGCTTAGGTCAAACGATTGATTTTTAGCTAGGTTATCAATTTAACATTAGAACTATGGAAAAGTGCCTTAGGGCTTTTCATAAGTCATTTATTGAAAATAAAAAAATATAGATCTATGGGAAAAACAATTAACTATTTTAAATATTATTCACTAGTGTTATTTATTTTTACGCCTATTATTCTTTTGGGAAAAGCTAGTTTTTCCGATCGCCAGGTAGCTGGGATGGTTCCTAAATATTTTGCCAGAGATCATTATTCACCAGAATTGACTAGAACGCGCATATATGGTGAGAACGGTAAGAAAGTATTCCACCTTGAGATAAAAGTTAACCGAAACAGGTTTCAGGGAGAAATGGATTATACAGTAAGCGCTATGGCGAGTATCTGTCAATATGCAAAGCGCCCGTTCGATAAGTTTGTGGTTGTTATGCATTCGGAAAATAGAAATGCATCAACCGAAATGTTAGAGGCAAAAGCTGGATGCACAATAAATCATTTTGTACACAAAAAAATGAATTATAAGAGATGGCTCAGAAGCTGTGCAAAAATTGAAGAAATTTAGTACCAGCCGCTACTTTAATTTTTTCAAAAATATAGTTTGATTAATCAAATTTTTAGGTAAATTTGCTTTTCTGAGACTAAATGTCTTAGTTATTATAAATAATCCGAGAGTAAAAACTAATTCATTCGTTCTAATCGAATGATTAATAAAAATTATGAAGAAAATATTTATTGCGTTTTTTTTAGTTCAGTCCTTGTCGTTAGGTCAGCACAAGGTTAATGTTAACCATCTGCTTGAGTATGGTGGACTTAAGTACATGCCATTCTCAGAAAAACCTTATAGTGGGAAAGTGTTTGAGCTCTATGATAATGGCAAAAAACACTGGGAAAAGGTGTACAAAGGTGGAGTTGAAGATGGATACTATAGATCTTGGTATCCAGATGGGAGTCCCCAGATGAAAGTTGTGTTGCGTAAAGGAAAGTGGGATGGTAAGTATACATACAGATATGAAAATGGTAAGGTAAAAGAGGAGATTGAATATAATGATGGTATAAAAGACGGTCGATTTACTTTCTGGTATAACAATGGCGAAAAAAGTGAGCACGGAAACTATAGTATGGGTAAAAAAGATGGGCTAAACACTATCTGGTTTCCTAATGGGCAAAAGCAAGAAGAGATTTCTTATTCGATGGGGGATTTAAATGGTAAACGGACTTCTTGGTTTGAGAATGGTGTTAAAAAAGAGGAAGCTTTTTACAGAAATGGTATGCTGGATGGGATATACTCTAACTGGGCATCAACCGGGGAGATACAACAGCAGAGAACCTATAAAACTAATCAGTTACATGGCCCTAATGTCTCCTGGTGGGTTAACAATACCTTTAGTGATGCAAATAATGATATCTTACCTAAGACAAATGGTCCTTTTGGTTCTCCCTATCAGAACCATCTAAAGAAGGAGGAGTCTACCTATATTAATGGTCAATTAGATGGTATTTATCGTAGCTGGTTATCTAATGGTCAGCTTGATAAGCAGATTCACTATAAGGCAGGAAAACTTGATGGACCTCACATTACTTGGTACGCAAATGGCAATAAAAAAGAACAGATTTCATATATAGATGATGAAATAAATGGTCCATTTATTTCTTGGTACGTTAGTGGTGAAAAAAAGGAAGAAGGCTACAATGTTGCTGGAGTTAAAGATGGTGTTCACACTACCTGGTATGATAACGGACAAAAGAGAATTGAGAATACCTACAGGCTAGGGAAATTAAATGGCCCAAGTTCATTCTGGTATGCTAATGGACAGAAAAAGAAGTCTGGATACTATAAGAATAATCTTCCCAATGGTCTATTTACTCAGTGGAATGAGAATGGTCAGAGACTAGAAGACGGTAACTATGCCGATGGTAAAAAAGATGGCAGATACACCTATTGGTATGCTAATGGTCAAAAACGGCAAGAACTTTATTTTAAAAATGGTAAAAGAGATGGAGAGAGCAATGTCTGGTGGAGTAATGGACAAAAAAAGAAATCTGGATTAAACAAGAATGATAAACCTGTAGGCAATTGGAAATACTGGCTTGATAATGGTAAAGAATCTGATAAAAATTTTACTGCAATAGTTAAGAGGCCAAAAAAGAAGAAAAAAAGAAAAACAAAAAAACCAGTCAAAACTCTTCCTAAAAAAGAGATTCAGACAAATTTTGAAGATGGTCCTTTCGTATCGTTTTACGATAATGGAATGATTAAGGAAAAGGGCGCATATTTAAATAATCATAAAATAGGAACATGGAGAGCTTATAATGCGAAAGGTCAGGTCTTACAGGTACAGATTTATGTTGATGGAGAGCTCAAAGAAACAAAGTCCCCAGGTACTATAAAACAATATGCTACTTATCATGATAATGGCCGGGTAAAAGCGGAAGGGATAATGAATAATGGTGAGCGTGATGGTGAATGGAAGATTTATAATCTTCAGGGAGAGCTTGAGAAAATTGCTTATTTTGATTTTGGTGAATTAGTCATTGAAAGAGAGACTGATATCTCAAAAGAAATAATAGATTATCATGATAATGGAAGGGTAAAGGCTGAGGGAAAAACCTTTCATGGGTATAGAGATGGGAAATGGAAATTTTATGATGACAATGGTAAACTATTAAAGACTACCTACTATTTAATGGGTGAGATAGCAAAAGAAGAAAAGCCCTATGTTGCGGAAGAATACCTAACATACCATGATAATGGAAGAATAAAAGAACAAGGGCAGACCAGCGAGAATAAGAGAGATGGGGAATGGAAAATATTTGACTCAAAAGGTAATCTGGTTAAGGTAGTCTTATATCAAGATGATCAAATTGTTATTGAAAAAAATCCAAATGAGATCAAAGAGGTTGTCACCTACCACGATAATGGTAGAATAAAGGAACAGGGCCAGACATATATGGGCGAGAGAGATGGAAAATGGAAGTTTTATAATTCTAAGGGTCAGTTAAGTAAAACAATTCATTATCTTGTTGGAGATATAATAAAACAGGATACTTCTTTATAGATCCTATTATTAATCCTGAAATTTTTTTATCCTTACTTTTTTATTCTTTTTCATGATTTTCATAAAAGTCTCTGCTGTATCTCGGTGAGGTTTTCTTATATCTTTTCCTTTAATCAGTTTAAATATTAGTATCCCGAAAATAATTCCGAAAAATAAGGTTGTTATGATTGGTATTATTAATAGCATTATTTTAATTTTAGCACGTATTTTCTTTTTTAAAAAATATAAACAATTGTCTTTATTTTATAAAAATAAGTCTATTATAAGCATTAATCTTCTAAATTATCTTCTATTCAAAAATTCACAAGAAAAGCATAGGAAATTAAATTGAAAAATATACTCCTAATTCTATTTTGTATTTTAATTTTTCAAAATTGTGGTTCAAAGGATGATAAGTCCAATTCTAAAGATCTGAAACTTGAATTTATTAATTTTGATACCGCTCCTAAACCAAAAAGACCAATATTGCCTGAGGTAGGTATTGAACATCCTGGTGCCAGTGTCATGATTCAGTTCCTAGTAGATCCAAATGGATCAGTTGTAGATGCTAGTATAATGAGGAGCAGTCTTTTTCCTGAAATTGATGCCGCAGCTCTAAATTCTATAAGAGAAGCAGACTTTTCACCGGCTATGTTAGAGGGTGAAGCTGTTGAGGCATGGACTGAGTTGGAATTGTATTTTCCTCCAAACAAAAAGGAAATAAAAGCACCCTCAGGTATTTCATCCACTGAGATTGATAATATTTATAAAACCCAGGTTACCAGCGCTCTTGCTGATCTTGGGATAAAACTAAGCGATCAGCAAAAGGTTGACTTTTCTATTAATTTTCAAACAAAGATTACCCAATCAGATGAAGAGAATAATGCTTTACACCTTCAAGAAGAAATTGATTTTCTAAAAAATGAGATCCAGAATTTTATATATCACATGAACAATGAAGATGCATCTTTACAGGATGGGGTTCAGGTTTATCAGGAAACGTCTGATTCTAGGATTACTCTTATAGAAAAGAGCGGAGTAGTTT
>CAYFIF010000149.1:0-4966 GCA_964343085.1 uncultured bacterium
GAGAGTCCGTAGAACGCTCTAAAGCATAGTACTCAAAATTCTGATCCGTGCTCGCGTCCCACCAGAGTGAGACTATGCTGTCCTGTATAACATGCTGAAAACCAGTCGGACCAGGTCCTCTTTCAATCATCGCAGTAACAGGGTCTGAATATTCTGATAAGGCTCCAACAAATGTAGCGACTCTATAAAAATATGGAGTGTCCCAGTCAAGATTACTATCCTCATACATTGTTCCTGCTGTATGGAATGTGTCTGCATTCTCAACAAAAAATATATCTGTAGATCGTTGCAAAACATAATACTCAAAATTTGTATCTGTAACCGGATCCCAATTAAGCGTAACCACTGGTCCATCAATTTCAAAGTCTAAACCTGATGGCCCAAATCTAGCCTCAAAGGCTCCCATATCTGGTGCTGATCCACTAAAATCTGTGATGTCATCTTCTCCATCGAAATCAAAATCTGCGATCCCAGCATCTATGCATGGGGATCCAGGGCTGAGGGCATATTGCCCGTTATCGGAATTTATAAAATCAGGGTTTTGGTTAATATTACCTGCTCCGCCTGAAAAACCCTCAACGTTACTAAATCTAATTATATATTCGGAAAAAAATCCATCTGCACTTGAAGGGTAGTTGTTCCATATAATCGAGTTAGTTATGAAGGGGCTAGAAAAACCAGCAAAAACTCCTCCTCCTGATGCACTTGCAGTGTTATCGCTGATGGTAACATTTATTAGTTCAGGTTTGTGAACATCATCATCCCAAAAAGATAAAGCAACACCCCCTCCAGATGATGAGGAATTTCCACTGACAAGTGAATTCTTTAGTATCCAAAAACTAAAATTATGATCACTTATAAGAGACTGCCCTTGCGACCAAACACCGCCGCCATAAGATGGAGCAGAGTTATTGGAGATAATAAAATCAGAATATGTACCACCAGCAGAGATAAGCATTAAACCACCACCATTTCCATCACCATCAGAGATGCGGCCCAATGATATATTATCAATAACTTCTATATTACTCATGGTTGCACTAGAGACATATGTATGGATACCGCCTCCCTGAAAGGTACACTGATTATTTTTGATCTTAAGATTTCTAACTATCGGTCCTTCTACTCTGAAAAGTGATAAACCACCACCATTGTGAGAGTGATTATTTTCAAGGATAAGGTTCTCTAGAATTGGTGTACTAGGCTGAGGCAATCCGTACATATCTTTCATATCATCTGCGGTAATTAAAAGACCACCGCCGCCTGTACATCCGTGCCCCTCGCTGTAACCATTTTTTAGGGTCATAGCACCCACAAAAACATTATCACACTCTGGTATAATCATCACAGCGGCCTGGTCATTTTCATCAGCATCAGCATCTAAAATAGTATTCTCAGCCGATTCCCCAATAAGATGAACATTGTCTGGTACTACGATTGGAAATGTTTCGCCATTTGTAGCTTTTGAATAAACTCCCTGAGATAGATTAATCGTTGTTAAGTCACCATCCTCTTTAACAAGTGTAAGCGCGTGACCAATAGTACGAAAGGGTTCACTCTCTGAACCAGAGTTATTATCATCCCCATCAGAGCTTGAAACATAGAATGTATTATCACTAATACAATTTCCAGAGATATCATCCTGAATGTAGCCAGCTTCATCATCTATAGAGTGTAACACAAATTCATTTACTGTATTTGCTTCACAATCTATATTCTCAAAAATACTTCCACTAACATCGATTGACCCTTCATATCCCTGAGAAAAAATACTCTCACCATTTCCACTGCTGTTGTTAGAAAAATAATTATTTCTTAATACCATTACCTCTGGAACGGTACGGCTAGAATTATTTTGCGGAGCCGAAAGATATCTGTCTTCATCAAATTCGACATCCTCATCATCGAAATGACCTATACCTCCGCCGCTAGTTACAACTTCCGTTGCTGTTGGATTTTCTCCTTCAAATTGGGCAGAAGCGCCGTTATCCAAAAACCGATTATATGTAATCATGGGATAGGCTTTGTATATCAAAATAGCACCGCCAGACCTTTGATCAAGTTTTAAATCACATTGAGTAAACTCTAAAGAGCTTCCCTTTCCTTCCTTAAAAGTAAAGCCAAGTATAGTTGGCTGAATATTGTTATTGTGTATAACTAGACAACTACCTCGCTTTGGATCATCTGGCTCATCTGCGCCACTTATAACAGTCTGCTGGATATTTTCGTTATTAATCCAATCAGTTTCAAGGTCATCATACACGGCGTGGCTGGCTAACACTATTTCCTTATTTAGTACTAAGTGTTCATAGTAGGTGCCAGGCGCAACTAGAACTGTATCACCCTCATCTGCTCCTTCAATACCATCTTGGATGGTTTCTTCATCATTGGGGACATTAATCACATCAGCAGGAACTTGGGTTGTCAATAAAAACAGAAATATTATTATTTTCATTTGATTTTTTTAAATTATTTGAAAGGCTTTTAAATAATAAAATAATGAATAAAATTATTTTTAATTTTTTGAGATAAGATAGTAAAAAAAATATATAATTTATCCAACCTATTTATTTAGGGAAGCGAAATATCACTTAGAACATTCTCCAGAAATACAATTTTTAAAATAGAGCATAAATAAAAGGTGCAATTGCTGTTCCTTCGGTAAGGACAATTAAAGTTCCAAAAAGAAGAAGAAAAAATACGATGGGCGCTAGCCAGAACTTTTTTCGTACTTTTAAAAAATCCCAAAACTCAGCTAATATTGATAGTTTAGACATAGATGTTCCCTTAGTAATGATTTTTTAAAATTGTTTCTCATAATTTTGATTTAATTCTTTTGATCTATCACGCTCATTCCAGTATGAATCGGAATTTGATGTTTTTAGTTCTAAAAAATCCTCCCCTAATAATCTTGTTATGATGCCGATAGGGGTAATAATAAGATAAAATAATGAACTTAATATTACTCTAGTCATAATCCATCCAAGAATTACTGCAAAACTCATCCAAACTAAGTAAGCTGGTTTCAATGATATTGGTATAATTAGACCTAACCCGAAAAATCCTGAAGCTATAAAAAATAAGGTCTGGTAATAATCTTTACTGTAAAAATATAAGAAAGCAGAGACTAAAAATAAAATTATTCCTATTGTGATGCCAAAGCTTCGTATATTTTTAATGTTGGTTTTTATATTCTTTATTTCATCAAACATTTTTAATCTAATTCAAATTCAGACATCCAATCTGAATCATTATTTAAGGGTGTTTGGTCAGTTTTAGCCAACAAATAATTATTTAATATCAAATAATCCATTTCGGTTCTCATAAAACAAAGATATGCATCTTTTGGCGTGCATACAATGGGCTCACCCCTGATATTGAATGATGTATTAACAATGACTGGGCACCCATATTTTTCGTTGAAACTTGTTAACATATCGTGGTATCGCTGATTGGTATTTTTATTTACGGATTGGATTCTTGCAGAATAGTCAACATGCGTAATTGCAGGTATTTCAGATCTAGGGATATTTAATTTTTGAAGTCCAAAATAGGATTCCTGCTCTTTAGTCATAGGTATCTGTTTATCCTTCTTTACATTTGCTACTAATAGCATGTAAGGACTTGGACGATCAATATCAAAGTACTCAGAAATATTTTCTTCCCTTACTGAAGGTGCAAATGGGCGAAAACTTTCTCGATATTTTATTTTTAGGTTAATTGTTTTTTGAGTTTCTGGAGAGCGAGAATCGCCTATGATTGTTCTACTACCTAATGCTCTAGGGCCAAACTCCATTCTACCTTGGAACCAGCCAATTACATTTTGTGCATTAATTAAATCAGCTATCTTTTCAGGCAATTCTTCATTTGAAAGTCGTTTATAACTATAATTTTTTTCGTTTAGATAGTTTTCAATCTCATCATTGCTAAATTCTGGACCAAGATATGATCCATTCATAAAATCTGTTTTACCATCTGTTTTTCTATCATTCTTAAGATACTGATACCAAGCTATATATGCGCAGCCCAAGGCTCCGCCTGCATCTCCAGCAGCTGGTTGAATAAATATATCATCAAAAATTCCTGAGCGAAGTAATTTTCCATTCGCAACGCAATTTAGAGCAACGCCTCCAGCAAGACATAAATAATTTTGATTAGTAACTTTTTTAACATGTTTTGCCATTTTTAAGACAATTTCTTCTGTGACTTCTTGTACAGAGCGAGCGAGATCCATCTCTTTCTGCGTAAGTTCTGATTCTGGTTTTCTAGGAAGACCACCAAACAAATCATTAAACTTCTTATTCGTCATAGTCAAACCAACATTATAGTCAAAATAATTCATATCCATTTTGAAGGAGCCATCATTTTTCACATCTATTAGATAATTATAAATCAAATCTTTGTATTTTGGTTCTCCATAAGGAGCTAAACCCATTACTTTGTATTCTCCAGAGTTAACTCTAAAACCTGTATAATAAGTAAAGGCTGAATATAATAATCCGAGAGAATTTGGGAATTTAATATCAGCTAATACTTCTATTTTATTTCCTTTGCCTATACCAAAACTAGTGGTGGCCCATTCACCCACTCCATCCATAGTGAGAAAGGCCGCATCTTGGAAGTGGGAAGCATAAAATGCTGATGCAGCGTGAGATGCGTGATGTTCAGGGAATAATATTTTTCCTTTAAACCCTATCTCATCTTGTATAAGTGTTTTTATCCATAACTTTTTCTTTATCCATAAAGGCATTGCTTTTAAAAAAGAACTAACCCCTTTAGGGGCATAAGAAAGATAAGTTTCTAAAATTCTTTCAAACTTTAGAAATGGCTTGTCATAAAATGCCACTATTTCTAAATCGTCAGCAGTAATATTTTCTTCTTTTAGACAATATTCGATTGCATTAATTGGAAAACTTTGATCATGTTTTTTGCGAGTAAATCTTTCTTCTTGGGCTGCTGCAACAAT
>CAYFIF010000150.1:0-4930 GCA_964343085.1 uncultured bacterium
ATATTGGTCATTGTCTAAGACAAAAATCTGAGGCTGATCAGGGTTAGATGCATAGAGATTTGTAAGTACAACCTCATGGTTACCGTCTCCATCAAGGTCACTATCTGAAATATCAACTGGATAGAACCTGTCACCCGGCTCTCCCTTACTTTCAAAAATTGTAGAGACAGCATAGTTAGCCTCGTTTGTTGGATCACCACCCATGTATTCCATGCGAACAACTGTTTCGTGAGTACCTGTGGTAGCAATAATATCTGGCTTACCATCTCCATCAATATCACCCATGTCGCTTCCACGATTACGTAATCCAAATCTTAATACTTCATGAAAATCTGAAGCAGCAATCTGACCAACACCCTCGGTAACAACAGGCATCATCTGTAAGTCATCTACATAGAATGAACCATGATCATCATTAGATGGTTGGGCATGCATAACGCCAACTTGGACTATAGCAGTACCCTGTGGAACAGTACAGTGAAGATCTTTATGATGCCACTCATCTGGAGCAGCGCCAACAAAGTCTACACTCTGCATACCAATCCAAGCATAACCAGGTCCGAAATACTTTGCAAATAGGACACCCTTTGATGCTCCCTGGCTTAGGTCATCAGCAGAGTTCGTGTAAAACTCAGCAGAAAGATGGAAATGAGTCCCAGGCGCAATCGCGTTATCTCCCTCATATAGAAAAAAAGCATTGTTCTCACTGGCTGCTCCTGTATAAAGACCCCAAATCTTTAAAGCTGAATCACCTTCGAATGCGGTGAACGTACTGTCAGTATTAAACATGGTCTCACCTGTACCAATAACATCCATGTTTGATGCAGGGTCTGGGTAAAAACCCCAGCCTTCTGTACCACTCTCAACACCACCATTAGTTAGAGCATTTGGGCCAACACTATCTAACGCAGTATTATGGTAAAAATATAGTTTCCCATCAGTCATCGGAAACCAAGCATCAAGATCTTGATCGCCATCAACATCATTGAAAGCAAAACCGCTTCTTCTAAAAGAACCCGGATCACCATCTGGGAAAATAGCATTTATGTCTGAGGCCATAACATAAGAATCAGCTCCAGTAGCCTCAAAAATTGTCATACTAAAACCATTCCATGTGTTCACCCATACCTCATGCAAACCATCAGCATCGGTATCAGCGATATCTAAATTATAGATTCCACCACCATCTAAGACTCCTGCTAAATCACCAGTAGTCCCTCCGGCTAAAAATTCATTAGTAAAAGATGCAAAACCATCTAGACCGTCACCGGTCAAAGCATCAATTGATAATCTTCTACCACCACGGTCCACAGTACAAAGCTCAACCTTGCCATCTCCATCTACATCAGCGAGATCGAAGCCCGCAGGACGAAAATTGTCCGCCGTCTCCATACCATATCGGAATAAAAGGGTAGGCTGGCTTGGAAAGGATCCATCAGCAGCTTGCTCAAAAATATAGGTACCCCAAGTCTCATCATTAGATCCACTAGCTGGTGGAACTCCAAAATAAATCTCATGTAATTGGTCACCGTCAATGTCACCATAATGCATACCTGGAAGACTGTTACCTGGCTCAGGCGTAATAAAATGCCATACAAGGGTATATCCACCACTGCCATCTGCTTCATACAGATAACATCCTAGCAAACCTGGATCTGGTCCACCTGGTGCAAGGGTTTCATCAATTGAGAATAAAATTTCACTTTTACCATCACCATCAAAATCCATTCCAGCAAGTACGCTCTGCGCACCTAAGGCCTGAAAATCTGAGAAATTGGCATCGCCATGAAAGTTAAGAGAGTTATCTAATCGAAAATCATCATTCACTCTATAATCTTCAGCAAAAATAGAATGTGACATCATTAGAACTAGAGACAATAATAGCTTAGTTTTCATCTATTACTCCTTGGTTTTTGTACTAAATAAAGAAGGCGGTTTTATGGATTCCCACCTTCAACACACAAGCTATTTTATGTAATTATTAATTAAAGAACCAATAAAAAATTAGCTTTGATAGTATCTCAGATCTGAGACACTATCAAAAGTTTAGGAAATATTGATTTTTTTTAAAAAAATTTTAAGTTAAAGTATAGATTGGTCTAATTATAATAAAAAACCCGAAGAAAATAAAATTTATATTTTTATCAATGGTAGTAACACCTCAAACTCATCTAAGAGTTCTTGCTCACCATAGAAGCCGATGCTCTTATATCTGATATTACCATTACCATCCAAAATAATTTTTGTTGGTAAAAACGCTACCTTGTAAGATTCAAATACCGAATCCTGTTCATCCATAAGTACGTGGAATTGGTAATTATTATCAGACATTAGACTTAAAACTTTATCCAATTTATTTTCAACTCGCTCACGTGAATTAATGAACAAAAATTTTGTTTCTTTGTGTTTTTCTATTGCTTTTACCATAGCTGGGAAAGATGCTATGCAAGGTCCGCACCAGGTAGCCCAAAAATCAAGTACAACCGTTTGACCTCGGTAATCAGATAGAGATACCTGACGACCCTCTGTATCTAGAAGATCAAACTCAGGCGAAGGCTCGAGAATTATTTTTTCTTTTATTTTTAGAATTAACCTATCTATTGCAGGAGCCTTAATAGCTCCCAGGTAATCATTATATCCATCTTCCGATCCAGATTCAATAACATAAATATCTTTTAGTACTTGTTCAATGTTTTGATTTTGAAGACCGCTGGAGACACTTTTTTCTAGTACTTTTTTTGCGCTTTCTAGATCTCCTAATTCAAATAATATACCCCCGTAATTGGCATTGATCTTCTTTTCTTTTCCCTCACTTAATCTATATGCCTCTTCCAACTTGTTTCGTGCAGAATCAATTTTATTCATATTTTTTAATATGTGTGCATAAGCATCTAAGGCTGATGCAAGAGCGATTGCTTTTTTCCCCATCCACTTCGAGGTCACAGAAAAGGTTGGCTTCTGATCGGTAGGAGAATTCAAGTCAAGTCTGTATGTATGAATCGTCGATTTCAATATTTCCTCTAATGGATCAAGTTTTTCGGATTTAGAATCAACATTTTTATATATTGAACTGAAAACATAATAAGGACTAAATGAGGCCGGCTCTAGTTTCTTAAAAAAAGCTAGAGCTTCTTGAAATTTACTTTCTTCAATATACTGCCCAATCAGGGTACCGCGCATGGGCTCCATTCGATTAGAATTAGGAAATTCAAGGTTAAAATTATTAAAAAATTCTAACCGTCGATTAAGCTCTTTAAGTCTATAAAACCCCCTTGATCTTTCTAGCTCAGCCCAATCTCCTTTTGGGAAATTTTCAAGAGCATTTTTTTTGTATAAATCAGATTTTTCAATATTTTTAATAGACCGATTCCACGAACTAAGAAAAAAAAGTTGAGACTCTGAAAGTTCTTTACCAGTATCAAATTCAACTAAAAGGTTTTCTATTTCGGGAAAGCTTTGGGGGCCTTTACTTTCTTTCAGGATAGATAAATAAGAAGCCAAAAAGTCCAACTTTTTATTAGGGTATAAATAAAACTCTTTCTCGTAAAATTTAATTAGAGTATCTGAAAGTTTTGTTATATCTATCTCTGAGATCCACCCCTGGTGAACCAATGATGCTGCGTAACCTGCTCTTGCCCCAGGTATTATTTCCCCATTTAATGAGTATAATGGAACCCAGTAGCCTAGACCAGCTCCATCATCAATATATTTTTCATTTTTAAAAGATATGACTAATCCTGCCGCGGTGTCTGGTATGTTGAAATCTAAGCTAAAACCGCTTCCTTCATTTATAAGTGCATAAGATTCAGTGTCTATAATATTATTAGGTCTTGAGAAAATTGACTTCTGTTGAAAATCATTAGCCCCGTAAGATCGAATAACGGCGCTAATATTTTTTTTTCCCTCCAGTTTCGTTCCACTAGGATTATATAAAATAGTAATTTTTTCACCCGGCTGAGGCATCGTAGAAATAGTCGCGAACTGAGATGAAAAATCGTATCGACTACAAGAAAAAAGATGAACTAAAAAAATAAGAAACAGGGCAACCCATTTTTTTTTGCTAATTTTCCCCATAACAGTTCTCCCTCAAAATTTTTCCAAAGATTTTGCTTTATTTTAAATCTCTAAGTCTAAACCAAAAATAATCTGCCTGCCCAATGCAGGGGTAGTAATATTACTGGAGATATCCTCATGACGTGTCAAATTTCTAATATCAATATACCCCGAAATATTATTTGTGAACCAGTAGTTGGCACGAAGCCTTAGTGTAGTGTAAGGTTCGTAGTACTTGGTTAACTCTTTGCTATAATAATTAATTATATCTATCTCTGGATTGTATAGGCCATCATAGTATAACAACCAGTCTCTGCCTTTTTTTTCACCGACATAGTTAACATCTAAAACTAAGTATCCACCTTTTTTGAATTTTGAGCTGAATCCGGGAATCCTATAGGCAATAGAAAGATTGCCCGTTGAAACAGGCACATCGTTCCTTCTGACACCTTCATCATAATAACCTTTGTATGTTATTGTATCATTTTGACGCATGGGATCATGACCCCATCTACTATCTAAGATAGAGTAGGTGCCACTGATATCAAAAAATAATAATCTTGTTTTAAGTGCAAACTCCCAGCCCTTATTAATAATCTCTCCAATGTTAACATACCAGTATTCTTCTTTAGGCGTATTGATATCATCAATACTTCGATCATTTTGGATGCCATCTAAAAATAATTGATCAAAATAAGTTGCCTCCAGAAAAAAATTATCTCCAAAATAAAAGTCGCTTCCAATCTCATAGCCGGACTGACGCTCAGGCCTTAGGTCTGGGTTTCCAATATTAATATTATAATTAGATTCACTTGGCAAGGCCTGCATAGCCTTTGGTGGGTTTATCCCGCCGCTACCCCACGCTGCCCTTTGTTTA
>CAYFIF010000151.1:0-4916 GCA_964343085.1 uncultured bacterium
CGTAAGCTTGTCCATTATAACTAAGAATAATTTGACCCGCTTTTGATCCAAGTGGAGGATGAATAATTAACTGATTATCTGAAAATAATATATTTGGTCTTACTCCAGTTAGATATCTGGGTATTTCAGAAATACCAAACCTAAGAAGTGACCAGTACCACATTCGTGTAAAGACCATTCCATCATCCAAATCAAATTTTCCGTCTCCAGCGTTAGGTGATAGCTTAAAATGAGGGTATTCACCTATAACAGGTCCAAGCTCTTTTGTAAAATCACCTGTTTCCCATGCTTCAACAAATATATCCAAATCAAAAAGATTGATCGTATCATTTGGCGGAATCGTATAATCTCCCATAGCAGGAGTTAAAAACCGATAAGATATTTCTACTGTGCTAAGACCAGAGCTATCCTCGATTCTATCAATAATTAAGTCGATAGTATCAAGACTCATCAAAGGAGCATTAACCATATAAATTACTGAATCGGGAAAATGTGTCGAATCGACTGTATATGTAAATCCGGAAGGGTCTTTTCTACTAAAAAGATTGGCTTCAAATCTCTTTAATGGCTCAGAGAATTCAAGCTTGATCTCATTTTGTTCTGTAATAGCAAGATAATCTCCCTGCCAAACATCAATCGTATCAATTGTCGGAATTAACTGATCATAAAGATATATCCTATCACTTTTAGAAGAAACTGCCATAGCATTTCCTGATTCATCAAAAAGAGAATTTCCCGAGCTTGGACTAATCAAAATATATTCCTGCCCGCTTGGACTTTCATTGTATTCCATTATGAATTTCATACTAGATTCTCCACCAATCAAGCTTGTCCCATTTAATCCCTGGATTAAAGTAGCCTCTGCAGATGTAGCATTACCATCATTAGAAAAAAATTCAAGATTAAAATCATCAATCTCAGGTGAACCAGTCTGATTATCTGAAGAAAATATCTGATCAGTAAAATAAATGCTTAAAACACTATTATCTTCTGAAAGAACAAGACTGTCAAAGTCAGGATCAATATAATCACGTATTGTAAAAATTAATTCTGTTGCAGATTGAACTCTATTATCAGCTAAATCTTCAAAATTCGAATCCATATTTAGTCTAATAATATGTTCACTTAAAAATGTATCAAGGGGAGCAACCGTTATCTCGGTCTTGGCTTCATTTATTGAGGCATTAAAAAGTACTTCAATCGAATCTGTGAGATTATATAAACTAAATCGGTTGTCTACATTGCTATTATCAATGCTTGAATTATCTAAATTCCGGATAGGTTCGGAAAAAGTTATTATTGGTATCGTATCACCTGCAACTGCATCTTGTCCATCAATATTTAATTCATAGGTAGGTACTAAAAGGTCATAAAGAACAAATGGTCCAACCGAGGCCTCTGGATCCATGTAAACTCCCGATTCATTAAATACAGAAGGTTCATCTCCGGCTACATTAATAATAAAACTTTCAATCCCACTAGCAATTATTGTATCAGAACTAAAATTAATTCTGATCGTATCCTCTCCCGAATTAATTTCCACATTATTTGTGTCAGTAATGCTTACTCTAACTAAAGTATCACAAAAACCTCCATTATTTTGAAAGACCAGTTGAAAATCCTGAAGACCTATCGGATCATTATCAAAACTACTGAAAATATTTTCACTGAAATTGAGTTGAACATAAGAATTATCTAGACTCAATTCTGATGATATTATTGTAGGAGCAGGTGCGAGATTATAGACCGATGTAAACTGCCCAGGTTCCATAATATTTCCAGATTGATCTACTATATTATTACTGAATGCACCAATTTGAATGGACTCAGTACCTGTAGGCGATCCCAAAACATTTAGATTTATTTGTATAATATTTTCTCCACCCTCAAGCAAAACACCTGAAGTGTTGGTTACAGATTCAATGGTTACATTCTCTGCCTCTCCACCACCCGGGTTAAAACTAAGATTAAAATCATTCACACCTAGACCAATCAATTCACCCTCATCATCTAAACCCCATACAGCTTCAGTCATAACTATAGATATATACCTATTTCCTGATGAAAAACTTGAGCTATCAAAAGTTGGAGATGTAATATCTGCCACTGTGTAAACTGCTGTCATTGCATCTACAGCATTGTCATTGGAATCTTCAAAACCAGATATAAAAGAAATAGATAAAGAAGCTTGCTCTAATAAACTTAAGTCCGGGTTTAAATAAATCTGTGTCAATGAGGAATTTATAGAGGGAGTAAAATCTATGATTGTATCTATAGGAAAGGAATAATTCATGCTGACCAGATTTTTTATATCTGCAACAGTTATGTCATCACTATTGTTGATTAATCTTATTGACTCTGAGAAACTAATAGTAAATGTATCGGTGGGTAAAACAGTGGCTCCCGAAGAAGGAGTAAATGTTGCCAATGGCGGTAATAGATCAAATAAAACGGTGTCAATAGTATTTCCCGCCTGTACCATTTCGTTTCCTGCACGATCATAAATGGAGTCAGCTAGCGAAGGGCCAAAGCTATATGCTTCAACCCCTGAAGCAAGTGTATCTGTCGATATATTTAGCCTTATTTCAGACTCTCCACCCTCTAAAGGCTGACCAGTAAAGTTTGTTACTGAGTTTATAGTTATTGAATTAGCGTTTCCACCATTTTGATTAAAACTAATAATTTCAAAATTACCTGCACCTAAACCTCCGGACTCATTTCTTGTTGAATATAGACCCTCAGATGCTATGATTTTTATAAATGCATTCGACTGATCAAGCTCAACTATATTATTAAGACTCGGTTCAGTTCTATCATCTACCTGAAAAGATTTTTGTCCACCTTGTGCCTGATTACCCCCCGCATCTTGCAATCCGGGACTAACATTAATCTCTATTAACCGCCATTCAAGCAAAGAATCTTCGGGTACAACATATAGGCTTACCTTCGTATCTGTAATATTGAGAGTACTTAATACAAATTGAATATTTTCCTGATTTCCATCAACATAGGATAGGTTAATTAATTCTTGAAAATCAGATAATCCTGGATTCAAATTATCAGTTGTTACAAGTTTTTCACTGTAATCGAGCTTAATCGAATCTGTATTATAGATAAATCCAGGCAGTCTTGGATCGGTAACAGGCGCAATCGAAACACTCGGCGAAACTTGATCATATAAATTAAACTGCTGGGAAAATTCCAGGGCATTACCTCCTTGATCAAAAATACTCAATGCCTCGGGCTCGATGGTAACACTCTCTACTCCAGAGGGTAAAGTATCACATGTAAAAAACAACTTTAACGAGGACTCTCCGCCTATTGGGACTAATCCGTTTATATCTGTTACATTGGTAAAAGTCAAGTCACTTGCTGTACCATTATTCTGAATAAAATTATCATGAGTAAAATCGGTTTGTGAAACAGCGCCAAAGCCATTACCAAATTCATCAATATCTGTATAAACACCCTCACTCAGGTTAATAATTATATATGCGTTGGCGAGTGCAAGAATGACGCCTGTTGTAACTGGTGGTGTAATATCTCTAATTGTGTATGTATGCGATTGAGATTCAGTAAGAATATTATCATTCTGATCTGCAAAAATATTGGCAAGAAAAGAAACATTTACTTCCTTTTGTTCAATAAAATTTTGCTCAGGAATCAAAGTGATAATTGTTGCAGCCTCATTAACTTCAGCTTCATATTCTATAGAATCATTAGGCTGATCTGAATAACTAAGTTTTATTCTTTCCACAATTGATTCTTTTGTAACTGGACTACCATCAAAGTATCTCACTGACTCACTGAAAATAATGAATATACTATCATAGGGGAAAAGTTGATCATTATTTGAAAAAAAATTAACCGATGGAGGTAGAACATCGTTAAGTGAATAGGTTGTTTCATTTAAATCAGTTACTTGATTGCCCCAGCCATCATATATCTGATTCGCAGCAGGCGAAACAGAGAGCTCTTCTCCTCCAGAGGCAAGATTATCATACTGAAAACCGAGCCTGACTCCCTGTTCACCACCCTGAAGTGGGTTCCCATTTGCTGCATTAGCCAGTGTAGCGATCCAAGCCGAGGTTGCATTCCCAGTAGTAGTAAGATTGATATTAAAATCATTAGGAACTAGTGGATCATCATCTGGGTTTGTGTAGACCGGCTCGGTAAAATAAATTTCAATAACCGAATTGTCATCTGAAATTGATGTGCTAATACTATCAACCCTTGGGCTTGTATCATCTGCAACTAAATTGCTAGTAATAGTTAGCGGTACAATATTACCTCCTTGATCTTGAAAAGAATTTGTCTGGATAGTAAGCCTAACAGTACGAAGCTCAGTGAAAATTGCATTCGGGTTTATGGTTATGACGAGATCAGATGAACTTATTACTGCATCAAAAGGGATATCCTCTGGCTCTAACCCATCGATATACTCTAGATTGAAAAACCCGTCAATATTATCGTTGTCGGGATTCCCCCCACCGATCAAATAAATTTGTTCACTAAATGAAATTAATAAATTATCACTAGGTAAAATTGTGTCACCATCTGTTGGGGTAATTGTGGTGGTGGGAGGCACAAGATCAACTAAGTCAAAATTTATACCTTCTAAATTTAAAAGAGGAACCCCATACCTATTGTAGACAGATCTCTCATCTAAGGGTTTGACATTGGCAACTTCTCCACCACTTGGGACAGTATTATATTCTATATTTAGTTTAATATCGTTCTCGCCACCGTTAAGCGAAACTCCATTCAGATTGGTAATTGATTCAAAATAGGCAAAGCTAGGATCCCCATCGACGTTAATACTAAAGTCAGAAGTCTCAAGCCCCAAATAGTTTCCGTAATAGACATCGCTATATTCCCCACCGTAGACTGGTTGGTTGAAATAATAATTGATACTG
>CAYFIF010000152.1:0-4888 GCA_964343085.1 uncultured bacterium
TGGATGCTCGATGTGTTTAGCTATGAATGCAGATAGATTATTGCCAAAAGAAAGGTGTGCTTCGACTTCAAACCGAAATTTTGAGGGTCGTCAAGGTAGCGGAGGAAGAACACATCTGGTAAGCCCAGCAATGGCTGCTGCTGCTGCTATCAAAGGGCACTTTGTTGATGTAACTGAATGGATAAACAGATAATGGAAAAATTTAAATCATTCAAAGGTAAAGTAGCGCCTATGGACAGAAGCAATATTGATACTGATGCTATAATCCCAAAGCAATACCTAAAATCAGTTAATAAGGCTGGGTTTGGAGTAAATTTATTTGATGAATGGAGGTATTTTGATAAAGGCGAACCAGGCATGGATCACACAAAGAGACGGCAAAATCCGGATTTTATTTTAAATAAGGAATTATATAGAAATTCAAAAATATTGCTTTCAAGAAAAAATTTTGGGTGTGGATCGAGTAGGGAGCATGCAGCCTGGGCAATTGTTGATTATGGTATAAAGGTAATTATTGCAGAGAGTTTTGCGGATATATTCTATAATAATTGTTTTAAAAACGGAATTTTACCAATTATTTTGCCTAAATCTGAGATTGAACTTTTGATCAAATTATCATTCGGGCAATTTGGTCTAGATCTTGAAATAAATATTGAAAAACAAATAATTATTCTTGAGAATTATAAAATTATTTTATTTGAACTAGATCCATATAGAAAAAGATGCTTAATGGCTGGTCTAGATGAAATTGGAAAAACACTTGAGAAGAAAAACAAAATATCAGAATTTGAGAATTATCATAAAAAAAGACACCCGTGGTTATTTTTAGATATAGGAGCAAAAAATGGATAATATATTGCTTGAGCTTTTTGACACTACTCTTCGAGATGGTACTCAAGGTGAGGGTGTGAACTTATCAGTCGAAGACAAAATACGTATTGCCAAAAAACTGGATGAATTTGGTATTAATATTATTGAAGGTGGATGGCCAGGCAGTAATCCTCGAGACAAAGAGTTTTTTAAACAAGCTAAATCACTTAATCTTTCACAGGCTGATATTTGTTCATTTGGCTCAACTGCTAGAAAAGAAAATAATATTGAAAAAGATACTAATTTGAATGAGCTGCTTTTTTCAGAAACAAAAATTATAACAATTTTTGGAAAAACTTGGGAGCTGCATTCAAAATATTGTCTGGGAATTAGTAAAGTTGATAATGCTCGGTTAATCGAAAAATCTGTGGCCTATTTGACTGGTCGAGGTAGAAGAGTAATCTTTGATGCTGAACATTTTTTTGATGGATACAGAGATAATAAAACTTTTTCACTAGATATGCTTAAGGCTGCTATTAATGGTGGCGCGGATACAATTGTTTTATGTGATACGAATGGTGGTTCATTACCAGATCACATTAAAGAAGCTACTTCTGATGTTTCTAAAAGATTTAGTCAAAGAGTTGGTATTCATTGTCACAATGATAGTGGTTTGGCTGTAGCAAATACGATAACGGCTGTTTTGGCTGGAGCTACTCATGTGCAAGGCACAATAAATGGAGTCGGTGAACGTTGTGGGAATGTGAGTTTAGCATCAGTTGTACCAAATTTATTACTTAAGCTTAATCTGAATACAATGTCAGACGTTAAACTGGAAAGGTTATCTAATTTGGTGCAATTTACCTATGATATAATGAATATGCATCCAGATGATCAAGCTCCATTCATAGGAAAATCAGCATTTGCGCATAAGGGTGGTATCCATGTAAGTGCCGTAATGAAAGATAGTAAGATGTACGAGCACATTACTCCATCTTTAGTAGGGAATGCGCAACGTGTTTTGATCTCTGATCTTTCTGGTAAAAGCAATATTCGTTTTAAAGCAAATGAATTAAATATGTCAGTTTTAAAGGAAAATAATTTATCAAGTGAAGCTGTTGAAAGGATCAAAAATCTAGAGTTTCAAGGTTATCAATTTGAATCAGCAGAAGCTTCTTTAGAGTTAATTTTTAAAGAAATCTCAGGAGATTTTAGTCCATTTTTTCAAGTATTAGATTCAAGAGTCCAGGTCAATTATGATACTGATGGTCATAAGCGCGCAGATGCTGTTTTAAAATTACTTGTTCAGGGTGAAGTAGAACATACGGCATCTGATGGCAATGGTCCTGTAGACGCTTTAAACAATGCTTTGCGAAAAGCTCTTTTAAGGTTTTTTCCTGAATTAGAATTAGTAAAACTAACTGATTATAAGGTCCGAGTAATTAATGAGCAAGATGGAACAAGTGCAAAAGTAAGGGTGTTGATTGAAAGTTCTGATGGTAAATCTTCTTGGATGACTGTTGGGGTCTCTGAAAATATTATCGATGCAAGTTGGCAAGCACTTTGCGATAGTTTCAATTACAAATTAGCAAAGACAAGAAATCGTGAAAAGAAAAATAGAATTTCGAACCAACTTCGACACTCTACCTTGTCTAATGCAATTGGTTAGTCCTTTAAAGTGAAAATATTTATAAATGTTTATCAAATTTTATTAGTGGATTTATAACCAAAAGGGGTTTTAAAATCGCGAGTTATTTATAGATAGTATCTCATACTTGAGTAGCTAATTGGAGAAAGTTATTAAAGATAAAATAAATGTTGCACTTTTTGGTTTTGGTAGAATTGGGCGGAACCTATTTCGCCTAGCTCTTAATGATCCTCAAATTAATGTGGTTGCTATTAGTGAAAAGACTCATATTGACACCCTCCATTATCTTCTTGTTAGAGACTCAGTCCATGGACTATTAGATACAGATATAAAGCATAATGGTGATTCTCTTTTAGTAGGGAAAAATAAAGTTGATGTCTTGGCTGGCGGTAAACCTGGGAATGTTGGTTGGAATCAAGTCAATGCGGACGTAATAATTGATGCTACAGGAAAATATTTAAAGCGTAAGCAATTGGAGAAACATATTGAAGATGGTGCAAAAAAAGTTATTGTAACTGGTACACCTGATGATAAAATTGATCGAATTGTTATTCCTGGTATAAATGATAATACTATCATGCAGTCAGATCAAATTATATCGACTACCTCATCGACTACGCAAGTATTAGCTTTAATGGTAAAAGTTCTTAATCAATATTATGGTCTTAAACGTGCGATGATGACAACTGTTCATGCTTATACCTCAGATCAACCACTTACAGACGCTTTTGGCATTGACCTTCGAAGGAGTAGATCTGCTGTTGAGAATATTATTCCAAATACATCAAACGCTCCAAAAATTGTAGAAATGTTAATGCCTGAATTCAAAGGGAAATTAGATGGCCTTGCTTTTAATGTCCCAGTTCCGAATGGGTCTTGTGTTGATTTAACAACTGAGCTAGATCAGATGCCCAGTGTGGAAGAAGTTAATGAAGTCTTAAAAGAAGAGTCTATCAATCAATTAACAGGATTAATTGGATATACTGATGATCCCATAGTTTCGAGTGATGTCATTGGAAGAGATGAAACAATGGTCTTTGATGCTAAGGCAACAATGATTACTTCAGACTCACTTTTAAAAACCATTTGCTGGTACGATAATGGTTGGGGGTTTTCGAAAAGAATTCTTGATATTATTAAAAAATACTATACTAAGGAATAATATTGATGCGGGTAGCAATTAACGGATTTGGAAGAATCGGACGCTCAGTTTTCCGAGTATTAAATAAAAGAAAAGATATCGAAGTTGTAGCTATCAATGATATTTTTGAAAAGGGAGCTCTTGTTTATCTGTTAAAATACGATACAGTGATGGGCCGGTTTCCAGATTTAGTTGAACTTGAAGGTGATATTCTAAAAACGGGTAATCAGAATGTTAAGCTTTTGGCGGAACGTAATCCCGAAGAATTGCCTTGGGGTGAAATGGATGTGGATGTTGTAGTAGAATCTACGGGTATTTTTAGGCAGCGTAAGCAGTTAGAGCAGCATCTGACAGCAGGTGCGAAAAGAGTTATTTTGACAGTACCCTCAAAAGATGAGATTGATTATACTGTTGTGTTAGGAGTAAATGATAGTGGTTTAAATAATAGTCATAGGATTATCTCTAATGCAAGCTGTACCACAAATTGTCTTGCGCCTATGGCCAAAGTTTTACATGAATCTTTTGAAATTGAACTCGGTGTAATTAACACGATTCATGCTTATACTAATGATCAGAGATTGGCAGATGTTCCTCACAATGATTGGAGAAGGAGTCGGGCGGCTGCTGAAAATGTTATCCCAACAACAACAGGCGCGGCACGAGCTGTTGGCAAAGTATTGCCCGAACTCAATGGCAAACTTGATGGAATTGCTATGAGAGTTCCTGTACCTGATGGATCTGTTGTAGATTTTAATGTAAGAGTTAAAAAAACAGTTACAGTTGATGAGGTAAATGAAGCTGTTTTAGCTGCATCTGTAAGTGAGCCCCTTTCTAATGTTTTAGAGTATTCTACACTGCCTGTTGTCTCATCTGATATTATTGGGAATAAATATTCTTCCATATTTGATGCCCCGTTTACTAAGGTTGTAGGAGGGAATTATATAAAGACCCTTAACTGGTATGATAACGAATGGGGATATTCTAATCGTGTTGTTGATGTCATGAGTTTATTAGCTAGATTCAAATAATATTTTTAATCATCTAAGGGAATTAACTTAACTATTCTTCCTGGATTTTCAAGCGCTAGATATATTAATCCGTCTGGCCCAACCTCTACATCGCGAACCCGACTACCACTTTCGAAAATAATTTCTTCATCTAAAATTTGATTTTTCGATATTACCAGTCTATGTAACCGTTCGTATTTTAGTGAAGTAACAAGTAAATTATTTTTCCACTCCTTAAATTTATCACCATTATAAAATTTAATTCCACAAACCGCTATTGAA
>CAYFIF010000153.1:0-4876 GCA_964343085.1 uncultured bacterium
TAAGAGGTACCTGCTGAACAATATTTTCAATATAAATATAGTAATGATTTTCCATTGCATTGCCCAAAAACTGACCAAAACCAATAGGCAAACTATCATTTAAAATAAAATTAAATCTAGGGCCTTCCATTTTGATTTTATTTTTATCAATAAGTTTAATTGATATATTTTTATTTGTTTTAAAATTTTGGAATGAATTAAATATGGGCTTCCCTGATTCATCTATAGAAAAAATATCATGATTTGGCTTTTCTATTAAAAAATTTGATATATGTCTTCCTTTAAAATATTGTTTTAATTGTTTTTTATTAAAATCTAAGATGTAAATATTATCACCTTTAACACTGAATGAAGTTGGACCAAATCTTCCACTATTATCTTCTCGAATTTGAATCTGATCAGACTTATTACCCCATGGTATAAAAAGCAATTCTTTATATTCAAACTGTGAAAAAATATTATCGTGGTAAATAATAAAAAAAAAGACTAAGCCTGTTAATTTTTTTAACATAGCCCAATGTACAATTGATATTGCATAGTATTCAATTCAATTAACTATCAGAAGAAAAAGGAGATTAGATTTCAATATTTTTTTTCAAGTAAACCATAATTGCATTTTGAATATGCATGCGATTTTCGGCTTGGTCAAAAACAATTGAGGAATCAGATTCAATTACTTTATCACTTACCTCACGACCACGTTCTGCAGGCAGGCAATGCATAAACAATGTTTTCTTTCCTGTAGATTTCATTAAGCTACTATTTACTTGATAATGTTTGAATATTTTCTCTCTTTTTAGCGCCTCTTCTTTTTGACCCATAGAAGCCCAGACATCAGTATAAATAATGTCTGCTTGCTTAACAGAAGATATAGGATCATTAGATATTTTAAAGCTCGATATGCCTGAATCATGAACCAATTTTATTGTAGATAAATCTGGTTCATATCCCTCAGGACAGCAACAGACAAACTTTAATGGAATTATAGAGGCTAGCTGAAGCCAAGAATTAACAATATTATTTCCATCACCAATGTAGGTAATTTTGATACCATCGATACTCTTTAAATGTTCCCATATCGTAAATATATCTGTTAAGATTTGACATGGGTGATTATAATCAGTCAAGCCATTTATTACGGGAATATCAGAGAATTCCGCTAGTTCTAAAATATGGTCATGATCAAAAAGTCGAGCCATTATTATATCATTATAGCGACTAAATAATCTTGAAATATCTTTGATTTCTTCGCGCTTTCCAATACCTATATCATTTGGACCAAGAAACAAGGCACTACCGCCCATCCACTGAAACCCCGTTTCAAATGAAACACGGGTTCTAGCAGAAGGTTTTGCAAAAATCATTGCAAGAGATTGATTTTTAAAAGGATGATAATTTTCTTTATTATGAAATTTTGATTTTAGATCACTTGCAAGTTTTAACAGCTCCCAAATTTCTTTGTCTGAAAAATCTGATATATGTAAAAAGTGTTTTTTCATTTAATCCCTTTATAATATATATCTACTTAAATCCTGATCTTCTATAATGCCATTTAATGAATCTTTAACTGTCTTTGAAGTTATATTAATAATTTTTTCTTTCGGCTTTGGATGTTCAAATAGAGGTGTTTCCAATAAAGTTGTCATAATCGTATGTAACCTGCGAGCACCTATGTTTTCCATTTTACGATTTACTTCGGATGCTATCTGAGATATAGCCTTAATAGCAGCATTATTAAATTTTAAAGTAACGCCTTCCGCCTCCATTAACGCAACATATTGTTTTATTAAAGCAGATTTAGGATGAGTAAGAATTTTTATGAAATCATCTGTATTTAGTTTATCTAATTCAACTCGAATTGGAAACCTGCCTTGCAGCTCTGGGATCATATCAGATGGCGTAGAAACATGAAATGCACCAGCAGCAATAAATAAGATATGATCAGTAGAAACAACTCCAAATTTAGAATTAACATTACTTCCTTCCACAATAGGAAGTAAATCTCTCTGTACACCCTCGCGACTTACATCTGGACCAAAACTGCGATCGCCACCAACTACTTTGTCAATTTCATCTAAAAAAACTATACCATTATTTTCAACCTTACTTTTAGCTAGGCGAACGACTTCATCATGGTCGATCAGTTTTTGAGATTCATTTTCAATCAAAATTTCTCTCGCCTCAGATACGGGCAATTTTTTTATTTGTTTGCTTTTTGGCATCACATTAGACATCATTTCTTTAATATTTATTCCAATATCTTCCATCCCCATTGGTCCTAATATCTGCATTCCTACTGGGGATGGATCAGAAACTTCAATCTCTATTAATTTGTCCTCAAAATCACCCTTATTTAATTTTTCTCTCAATCGCAATCTAGTTCTTTGATGTCTTTCTTGAATTTCTTTTGGGATATTAGCCCCATTATTTTTATCGTTTGGCAATAATGCATCGAGCACTCTTTCGTTTGCTAATTTTTCTGCTAAATCCATGACTTCAATTTCTTTTTCTTTTTGGACCATCCCCACTGCAGTATCCATTAAATCTCTGATAATTGATTCTACATCTCTTCCAACATATCCGACTTCGGTAAACTTGCTTGCTTCAACTTTAATAAATGGAGCATTGGCTAATTTTGCCAACCTTCGTGCAATTTCAGTTTTCCCTACTCCGGTTGAACCAATCATAATTATATTGTTTGGCATTATTTCATCACGCATAGGGTCATTCACTTGCTGACGCCTCCAACGATTTCTTAAGGCTATCGCTACCGCTTTTTTTGCATTTTTTTGACCCACAATGTAACGATCAAGTCTTTGAACAATTTGTTTTGGTGTAAGATCTTTCATTTACTTTCTATTACTGTAATTTGATTATTGGTATATATACAAAGTTCTGACGCAATCTCTAAAGATTTTTTTGCAATCTGCTTAGCGCTTAGATTCCCAGATTGTAAAAAAGCAACAGCCGCGGCATGAGCATAGCCCCCGCCTGAGCCAATTGATATAATTTGATCATCTGGTTCAATAACATTTCCATCACCTGCAATAATAAAGCTACTAGATAAATCCATCACTATTAACATTGCCTCCAATTGCCTTAACATCTTATCCATCCTCCATTCTTTTGCTAATTCTACGACTGATCTTTTCAAATCACCTTCATACTGCTCTAGTTTTTGTTCAAATTTTTCAAACAATGTAAGTGCATCTGCAGCCGCACCAGCAAACCCACCTAAAACTAAATTATTCTCACTAGAAAATTCACGAACCTTGACTGCTTTCTGCTTAAAAGCGATATCACCAAAAGTAACTTGGCCATCTCCTGCTAAAGCAATCACACCTTTGTCCCGAACTCCAATTATTGTAGTTGATCGTATTTTTGTTTTATTCATTATCTATTTTGGACTGCTTAGATAACGCAAAAATTCTCCATCAGTACTAAGTAGGAGCGTAGTTTCTTTATCAAGAGCCTCTTTAAATATTTCCATTGTTTTCATAAATCGATAAAAATCAGGATCCTTATTATATGCTTTCGCATAAATATTTGCAGCTTCGGCATCAGCTTTACCTTTTATTTCTTGTGATCTCCTATATGCGTCAGAGGTTATTTCTTTTAAGTCTCTGTCTTTTTGACCGCTAATCCTAGCTGATTCACCAGCACCCTGTGACCTAAATTCTTCCGCTATTCTCTTACGCTCTGAAATCATACGTTCATAAACTTTATTCCTAACCTCTGGAACGTAATTTATTCTTTTAAATTGAAAATCTAAAACTTCGATCCCAAGATCGCTTGTTCTTTCTTTCGCTAGGTCTAGGATTGCTCCTCTTAATGCATCTCGCCCTCTTTGGATTACAGCTTTATCATTTTGATCTTTGTCTTTCCCAGAGGAAATGTATTCCCTGTTTGTGCTTCTAACAAGCTCTATAAGATCATGGTTTGCTATTTCATTTTGTGTCGCCCCCTCCAAGATAGCGCCCAATCTATTCTGTGCCTTAGTTTCATCAAATAATCTTTGTGCGTATTTTAATGGATCAGAAATCCGCCAGCGAGCATAGGTGTTTATATTAATAAACCTTTTGTCTCGAGTAGAGACTTGTTTAGGTTCACCATCCCAAGCAAGAAATCGCCTATCAAAATAATTTGCTTTTTGAATCAGGGGAATTTTAAAATTTAATCCGGGCTCAGTTATCGGATCACCAACTGGCTGACCAAATTGGGTTATGACAACTTGCTCAGATTCATTTACAATAAAGAACGCACCTCCAAATAATAATAATAAAAATAAAACTATTATTAATGAGATCCCTTTAAATATGTTTAACATTATTTCCCCTCCTTTCCCAATGGAAGTAATGGTAATATGCCTTCAAGATCTTTATCTAAAATAATTTTTTGTTTTACTTTTGGGTAAACATCAGCAACTGTTTCTAAATAGATTCTTTGTCTGGTAACCTGAGGAGCTTTTTTATAAGCTTTTAAAATATCATTGTACAAAGAGGCATCCCCTTTTGCTCGATTAACTCTATCTGTAGCATATCCCTCTGCTTGTTGAACCGTTTGCTCCGCCTCACCTCTTGCACGAGGAATTATACGATTATAATCCCCGAGAGCTTCATTTATCATCCTCTCCTTTTCTTGTTCTGCTGTGTTAACCTCATTAAAAGCATCTTGTACCGGCTTAGGAGGTAAAACTTTTTGAAGCAAAATTCTATTAATCTTTATCCCGTTATCATACTGATCACACATCTCTTGAAGTTTTTGTTCCATGCTTGTTGAAATCTCTTGCCTTCCAGTTGTCAGCACCTCATTCACACTTCTGTCTCCAATAACCTCTCTCATAACTGCTTCATTCATATCTCGAAAAGTCCCTATT